>JBGPCS010000296.1:0-4059 GCA_041481875.1 Sulfurifustaceae bacterium | reverse complement strand
TCTTGGTTTTCTTTGCCATAATCCGAACTCGCTAATGGTAGTCTACGATCTCGACGTTCGTGGGTCCCTCGGACCCCTTGAGCCACTCGAAGCAGATTCGCCATTGATCGTTGATGCGAATACTGTACTGTCCCTTGCGATCACCTTTGAGGGTTTCAAGGGGATTACCGGGAAGACTCAGGTCTCGCAACGAAGTCGCGGCATCCAGCTCATCCAATTTCATTTCTGCTTTATGTTGGATGCCTTCGAAGGCCTTGATCCGTTTCCCCCCTGCAAAATCACGCGTACGCTTGTCCCGGTAGCTAACGATCATGCGACGTCAAGGCTAGCGACCATTACCCGTTACGTCAAGCGTAACGGACCGCTAACTCAGATGGCCACACAAGGCGAGGAGCGGGAATTGTGAATTGTGGATGAGCCGCGACGAAGGCAAGCGCTGGACGTGCATCGCACGCCACCTTCCCGAAATCTACGGGAGGCGACGCAAATCAAATGAACCCCACATTGACCTCGACTGGCTATACCCGGGCTTACGCTTTCGCGTGATCGACGAGTAGAACAAAGCGCCCGGCGACTCCCCGGCCACTATTAGAACAGCAGATCGCCCATCGTCGTTTCGTGCTGCTCGCTGTAATTCCAGTTGTCGAACCGGAAGGTTGAGCACGTCCATCCATTGCAGACCGCATGCCATGATCCGAGCTGCGCATAAGCGGGTAGAAGTTTGGCTGCGATCGTGATCCGACTGTAGCCCCCCGCACTCGTGTGTTCGTTTACGACCGCGCCGGCATCGCCGTCGAAAACAACGGGTAGAACGTAAACCGCGCACCACTTGGCCTCCGTCGTCGCGGTTGCCGAACCCGCTGCGGGCGCGTTCGTGAGCCTGACGCCTTCACAGCCGGTGTAGCGATCGTCGAAGTAACCTGTGTCGGAGGCAGAGGCGAGCGGAAGATGGATCCACAGTACGGTGGCTGAAAGGAGAGAGAGGAACACAACGCGATTTTGCATAGAAACTCCTTTGGCATAGGTCCGCTCGGCAAAGCGAGCCGAACCAGTTGGCGTCTGTACTTATTATTTATTCTAGTCTCTTGTCACTATTCGCCGGTAATTCCGTTTTCAATCGGGAAATGCGGTCAATTGATCGCAGCATTGCGGTCTGTCCGCCCGTTGCGCCGTTTCGATCTCCTCGTTCATGCCCAGCCTCGCCCCTTTTTCTTCGCTTCTTTCGAACCGCGCAATCGGGGTTTTTGGCTACCGCTTTCCCGTCCTACCGTCACTTTGCGCTTGCACTCGACGCATTGGCCGAAAGCATTTCGAGATAAAAAATGTTCGCCGGATATCCGCGCTTTTCGAGATCGCCCAGCGTCTGCTTAATGTTGCGAACGGTCGCCGCCTCGATGCGGCCAAGCGTCGCGTAACTCAAGTGGATGATCTTGACGCCGTGATCGATCATGACTTGGCGTCCGACGTTCTCCTGCTCGTCGAGCTGTGCGCCGTAGCGTCGAGCGGCTTCCGGGCCGGTGGTGTCGTCGATAAGCTGTTGGAGATCCTTCGGCAGCCGCTCATAGCTCTCGCGATTCATCACGAGGAAAAACGTGACGGAGTTGAAGCCGGGTTCGACTGAATACTTGGAAACCTCGTCCATGTGGAATGCTCGTACCGCTTCATAAGGAAAGATGGCGCCGTCGAGCTCGCCCGCTTTCATCGCATCGGCGACTTTGCCCGGCGCCATTTCGATCGGGATCGCCCCGAGCGTCTTGACCGCTTCGCCGACCGGCGCGCCCGAGTAGCGCAAGCGCAGATTCTTGAAGTCTTGAATGTTGTCGATGCGCTTGTGCGCGAGATGTATGTTGAGCGGCGGAGAGCTGATGAGGAACAGAATCTTCACGCCCGTATGTTCTTTCGCCAGATATTTCGGCGCGAGCCGAGTGAGCTTGGCGGAGCTGGTCGCGCCTTGGTGAACCACGAACGGTAGTTGCGCGACCTCGGTCAGCGGAAATTTGCCGGGCGTGTAGCCGTGCAAGGCGAGAGATATGTCGACCTCGCCGCCGGCAGCCAAGTCGTACTGTTTGGGCGGCGGCGCTAGCTTGCCGCCCGGATAGATATCAAGCTCAAGTCGGCCGTCGGACTTGGTCTTGAGCTCTTCGCCCCAGGCGACGAGGCTCTTGGAAATCGAATGTCCCGGCGGTAAGAAGTGCGATACCTTGAGGACGATGGGTGCGGCAAATAAATCGGTCGGTCCTATAACCAGCGTCGCCGCCGCGACAAACGTCGCGACAAACGTCTTCACGTAAGGCTTCATTTCTCCCCCCTTGCAGCGGTTGCGTCGGCATTTCGATACGCCGTTCGCGCGCGCCGCGTTGGAACCTCAGTGTACTAGTGTGTCCTTTCGCCGGCCCCAGAAATCAAATCTCGACCATGCTTCACCGCGGGCGGACAGAACTGAGCGGCCGGCTCCCGCGCCCGGTGCTTGGCACTACCGCTTAATCTAGTTCAAATGCGCGCTGAGGAAAGGCCCTCAATCAGCTCAGCGTTCCAACGAATCGAACGAACCGCCCATCTATATAAATCCTTTCGTACTGAGTCCTTCGAAGGAAGACCTAAATGTATGAGAGTCCTGATCCCAGCGCCACTGCACTCCTTCACACACGCGCGCTAAGTCGAAGCGAATGAAAGTTCGCTGACCGAACTCTTCGCCGACCTCGACCGGCTATACCCCGGCTTACGCTTCCGCGTGATCGACGAGCAGAACAACCTGCGGGCGCACATGCGGTTCTTCGTCAACGGCGAACAGGTATTCGACATCCGCACCCGGCTTCGTCCGACTGACTCGGTGTTCCTCGTGCAGGCGCTAAGCGGCAGGTGAGGCTCGGCCAGGACGATTTTCCACATACGACAACTGGCTGGATTTTTCGTGTCCGTCAGTACGCGGTCTAACACAACGAATACCGCGCGATCTGGCACAGGGTTTGAACATGAAAGCCTTAGATCAATCTCCTTGAAGACGAACGATCGTCGAGCGATCGAGAAGGCGGTACGCGTGTTGCAAAGTCAGTTCCCGGTGGAGCGCGTCGTACTGTACGGCTCGAAAGCGACAGGCACCGACGACGCGGAATCCGATATCGATCTCTTGGTATTAACCACGCGCAACTTCGACTGGCGTGAACGCAGTCGCATTGTCGACGCTCTGTTCGACGTGCAGCTCGAACTCGGCGTCGTCATTAGCCCGCTCGTCATCTCAAGTCGCGAATGGTCGCGCGGGCGCTACGCCGTTCTTCCGATCCATGACGAGATCGAACGCTATGGGGTCGCGGCGTGACTGAGGGCGAAGCACGACTCTCGGTCGTCGGCTACTGGACAAGAAGGCGGATGCAGCGCTCGCCTCGGCTCGCTCGGAAACAGCAGCCAAGCGATTCGATTTCGCCACGAACCGTTTGTACTACGCTTGCTTCTACGCCGCGAGTGCTGTGTTATTGCGTGCCGGGAAGAAGTTCGTAAGACATTCCGGAGTGCGCGGCGCCATCCATCAAGATCTAGTCAGGACCGGCAAGCTCGACATTCGCTGGGGCAAGACGTACGACCAAATATTCGAACGACGCCAATTCTCCGACTACGTTGAGCTTTACGAACCCGAAGAGTCGGAAGTACTCGACATGCTGAAGCAGGCGGAGGGCTTCTGATTAATTCCCTCTCCCTCCGGGAGAGGGCTAGGGTGAGGGGCGGCGGCGCAAGAAATCGCGTTGTTTCTTTTACCCCGACTCCTCCCCCTGGACGGAACGAGGCAATAAATCAGATGTTCCTTAAATCTATTCGCCCCAACCCCCGCGCTGCTACACCAACGCGCGCGAAGTCGAAGCGAACGGCGCAACCCCAAACATCCGGATGCAAAAACCGTGTCTGTGAAGCGGGATGACTGCGGGACAAACACACAATCGTGATAAATCCAAAGGTACCGAAGTCGAATACCTTCCCGAAAACAAATCGACTCCGGTACCTTCAATTTTTAGCGTATATCAATTTCGAACGCGGTTCGAAGCGGGCCACCTGCTGGAACCCACGGAC
>JBGPCS010000295.1:0-4059 GCA_041481875.1 Sulfurifustaceae bacterium | reverse complement strand
GCTCCAACCGCGCTTTCGAGGAACACCGTTGAGCAAACCGCTTAAGATCGGAGCGATCGTTATCGGGATCGTCATCGCTTTGCTCGCGTTGATCGTTATTCTCGCGACGGTGTTGATCGATCCGAATCGCTATCGCGACGAAATCATCCAAGCGGTCAAGACGCAAACCGGGCGGGATCTCAAAATCGACGGCGACTTGAAGTTGTCGTTTTTCCCGTGGCTCGGTTTGCAAACCGGAAAATTGCAACTTTCGAACGCGCCCGGTTTCGGGACGGAGCCGTTTGCGCGCGTGGAGTCGACCGCCATCAAAATGGAATTGCTGCCGTTGCTGCGTAAAGAAGTCCGTGTCGACGCGATTCGGCTGAAGGGCCTGAAGCTAAATCTTGCGCGCGCGGCGGATGGTCGCAGTAATTGGGACGATATGACGCGACCGAAGGCCGGCGGCACGCCGGCCCCTGCCCCGAAGAAATCCGAGCCTGGCGCGAGCGCCGGGCTCGCGGCCTTTACCGTGAACCGTTTTGAGGTGCGCGACGCCGAATTCACTTGGCGCGACCAAAAGGCGGGGTCGTCGTACGCGCTGCGTCACGTCGAATTGGTCAGCGGCAACGTGCTCGGCCGCGCGCCGGCCGCGTTGCATCTCGCGTTCGATCTCGAAAGCAGCAAGCCGAAGATCACGCGCCGCGTGGAGCTCGACGCGAAGCTCAACGTCGACGTCGGCACGGAGAAGCTGAACGTGACGGAGTTACAGCTCAGTTCCGGCGACTTGAAAGTGCGAGGACAGTTGTATGGCACGGACGTGTTGCACGCGCCGAAGCTCAACGGAAAGATCGACGTACCGCCGTTCAACCTGCGCGCGCTATTGCAAGAGCTGCAGATCGCGTACACGCCTGCGGACGGCAGCGTGCTGAAGAAGGTCGGGTTCGAAGCGCAACTCGACACGAGCGCGCAGGCGATAGCGATCTCGGATTTACGCGTGACCTTGGACGATACGGCGTTGACGGGGAAGTTCACGCTCCAACAGCAACCGCACACCGCTTACCGTTTCGAGCTCGGGGTCGACAACATCGACGTCGATCGCTATCTGCCGCCCGAGAGCAAATCCTCCGACGGTAAGAAGCCCGGCGACAAAGCTGCTGAAGCGGCGCCGATCGTCATTCCGCTTGCCTTGCTTAGGGAAACCGACGCGGACGGCCTGCTACGCGTGCAAAAAATGAAAGCCTTCGGCATCCGCAGCGAACAAGTCGCGCTGAAAGTTGCGGCGCACAGCGGACGGATCGTGCTCGGCCCGAACGACGCGCGACTGTACGGCGGCCTCTACGCGGGACGCACCTCGATCGACGCCACCGGGGCGACGCCGCGATTCCAATTCGACGAGAAGCTGACGGCGGTACAGCTCGGGCCATTTTTGAAGGACGCCAAGTTGTTCGACAAGTTCACCGGCGCGGGAAACCTGGCGCTCGCGTTGACGGCGCAGGGGCTCGATGCCGACGGCGTGAAGCGCACGCTGAACGGCTCGGTAACGGTGACGATCAAAGACGGCGCGATCGAGGGCATCGATCTCGCCAAGACCGAGGCCAAGATCAAAGCGGTCAAGAATCAGCCGGGTGGAACGGGTAAGAACCTGCTAACGTCGCTGCCCGCACTTACGCCCGAAAAGGGCGACAAGACGGCCTTCAGCAAACTGCAGGCGAGCGCGACGATCAAGAACGGCGTCGCCAGCAACCGCGACCTCGTCGTCGAGGCGCCGCGTTTACGCATCACCGGTAGCGGTGACATCAATTTGCCGGCGAACCGCTACGAGCGTTACGTGTTACGCGTGAACGACATGCCCTTCATCCTCGACGGACCGCTCGATAGCACGCTGCCCAAACCTGATCTCAGTTCGCTCGCTAAAGAAAAAGTAAAGGAAGAAACCCAACAGAAGAAGGAGAAAGCGGTCGATCAACTACGCGATCGCTTGCGCGAGCGGCTGAAGCGGTGAAGATCGCGGCCGCGTGCTTACTCGCGGTCATCACCGCGGCGCGCGCGGGTGAAGTTCTCGACACCGAGGTCGTGCACGACGACGGTCACTACGCGGTGCGTTTCGACGTGCGCCTCGCCGCGTCGCCGGAACGGCTCAAGCACTATCTCACCGACTACGCGCATTACACCGCCCACTTCGCGTCGGTCCGCGAGAGCGAAATCATCGGCCCCACCGCCGACGGCGGGTTGCGCGTCAGACTGAGATTCAACTCCTGCATGCTGTTCCTTTGTCGCAACGTCACGTTCGTGAAGGACGTCGCCGAGCAGCCGGACGGCACGATCACTGCACACATCGTCGCCGCCGAGAGCGACTTCAGCGAAGCAACAGAGTACTGGCGAATTTCACCCGATAATGGGCAGACGCGATTGCAATATCACGCCGACCTGGTGCCCGCCTTTTTCGTGCCGCCGCTGATCGGCCCATGGCTGCTCAAGCACAAGATTCGCACGGCGCTGCAAAGCGGCGCGGAGACACTCGAGACGCTCGCGCGTGAATCTCGCGAATAAAGCGAAGATCGGTCCGCGCTTGCTGCGCTGGTACGATCGCCATGGGCGCAAGCAGTTGCCGTGGAAAAGCGGCGACCCGTATCACGTGTGGCTCTCGGAGATCATGCTGCAGCAAACGCAGGTGGCAACCGTGATTCCGTACTTCGCGCGCTTCGTCAAACGCTTTCCCGCTATCGAGCGGTTGGCGCGCGCGTCGATCGACGACGTGCTGCATCTGTGGTCCGGCCTCGGTTACTACGCGCGCGCGCGGAACTTGCATCGTGCGGCACGGATCATGGCAAGCGAGCACGGTGGCGCGATACCGCGCGATTTCGATGCTGTCGCCGATCTTCCGGGGATCGGGCGCTCGACCGCCGGTGCGATCCTCGCGCTCGCGTACGGCCGTCGCCATCCGATCCTCGACGGTAATGCGAAACGCGTGCTCGCGCGCTATCACGGCGTCGATCAGCCCCTCAAGGGAAGCGCCGTCCAGAAAAAACTTTGGCGGCTCGCGGAATTTCATACACCGCGCACGCGCGTCGCCGATTACACGCAGGCGATCATGGATCTCGGCGCCACCCTCTGCCGGCGCGGACAGCCGGAGTGCGCGCGCTGCCCGCTGCGCGCCGATTGCGCCGCGCACGCGGCCGGCAACCCGGCGGATTATCCGCGCGCGGCCGCGCGCAAGACGTTGCGCGCGCGCTCGGTGCAGATGCTCATCATCCGCGACGCCGGAGGGCGCGTTCTACTGCAACGACGGCCGCCGGTCGGCATTTGGGGCGGCTTATGGGGCCTGCCCGAGTGCAACGCGCGCGACGTGCGCACGTGGTGCCGCACGACGCTCGGTCTCGACGTCGCGCCCGAACGCGCGTGGCCGACGTTGCGTCACACGTTCACGCATTTTCATCTCGATATCCGCCCGGTTCCCGCGCGGTTATTGAACGGGAATGCACGGAAACGCGCGACACCACCAATGGCGGGCACGATGATGGAGAACAGCGACACCGTTTGGTATAACTGCCGCCGACCCGACGCGCGCGGCGTGGCGACGCCGGTCAAGCACTTGTTGGAACAAATGAGGAACGCGTAATGGCCCGTATGGTGCAATGCATAAAACTCGGCCGCGAGGCCGAAGGCCTCGACTACCCGACCTATCCAGGCGAGCTCGGCAAACGAATCTGGGAGAGCGTCTCCAAGGAAGCGTGGAGGCAGTGGCTCAACCACCAGACGATGTTGATGAACGAGTACCGCCTAAACCCGCTCGACCCAAAGGCACGCAAATTCATCGAGGGAGAAATGGAAAAATACTTCTTCGGCGGCGGTGCCCGCCCGCCCGAAGGCTACGTCCCGCCCTCCGCCAAGTAGTCCTAGCGGTATGCGCCGTTCTTTTGAAAAACTCGACGGCTTCTCTATAATGCGCCGCTCTTTCGTAGCAGCTGCCCGCACATGGCCAGGTAGCTCAGCTGGTAGAGCAGCGGACTGAAACTCCGCGTGTCGGCGGTTCAACTCCGTCCCTGGGCACCATTTACCAGTTTCAGGATGTCTCAGTCT
>JBGPCS010000294.1:0-4122 GCA_041481875.1 Sulfurifustaceae bacterium | reverse complement strand
GCACCGCTTCGCGATCATTCAGGTGTGGCGCGCGATCGACCAGCCGATTCGCTCCAAACCGCTCGCGATCGCCGACGCACCGAGTCTTGCGGCCGCCGATCTGATCGCCGCCGAGCGCCGCTATCCGCATCGAGTCGGTGAGATCTATCAAGTCCGTTACAGCCCCAATCACCGCTGGTTTTACTTTCCGCAGATGGGACGCGACGAAGCGCTGGTGTTCAAGGTCTACGATTCCAGCACCGACGGCCGCGCCCGCTTCACCGCACACACGGCGTTCGACGATCCGACGACGCCAGCGAACACTCCGCCGCGCCGCAGCATCGAGGCGCGCACGTTTGCGTTCTTCGATTGAGCAGCGGTTTGTAGCTCGTTCTCGTCGAATATCATCCGTGGACGGCAGGCGCCACGCTCGCTGCTGCGGAATCGCTGCCACATCAACGAAGGTCTGAATAGTTGCGATTGTCCACCGCAGAGGACACAGAGGACACAGAGGACGCGGAGGAATTCAGACAAAACGAATACAAAACTCTCTGCGTCCTCCGCGTCCTCTGCGGTTAAGATCAATACTTCAGAGGTTCCCTAGAGCAGACTGACGAGCCTATACGCCGTTCCGCCGATAATGCCAGCCGCCGGAACGGTAAAAACCCAGGCCGCGACGATTCGCTGCGCCACGTGCCAACGCACTGCCGCGGTGCGTTGCGCCGCGCCGACGCCGATGATGGCGCCGGTTATCGTGTGCGTCGTGGATACGGGCACGCCCAGACCGGTTGCGAGAAAAAGCGTGATAGCGCCGCCGCTTTCGGCGCAGAAACCTTGGATCGGTTTCAGGCTGGTAATCCGCGAACCCATGGTGTGCACGATTCTCCACCCGCCCATCAACGTACCGAGCGCCATCGCCGCTTGGCACGTGAGCACGACCCAAAACGGTACATAGAACTCGCCGCCGAGCATCCCTTGCGAGTAAAGCAGGACCGCGATGATGCCCATCGTTTTCTGTGCGTCGTTGCCGCCGTGGCCGAGCGAATAAAGCGCGGCGGAGCCAAGTTGGAGAATACGAAACCGCCGATCGACCGCAAACGGCGTGGATCGCAGCGTGACCCAGCGCACGAGCACGACGAGTAATTGCGCGAGGACGAACCCGATAAGAGGGGACAACACGATGCCCGCCGCGGTCGCGGCGATGCCGCCCCACACCACCGCCGCGAACCCGCCTTTGGCAAGTCCGGCGCCGACTAAGCCGCCGATCAAGGCGTGGCTGCTGCTGGAGGGAAGCCCCAGCCACCACGTGAGGACGTTCCAAACGATCGCACCCGTCAACGCGCCGAAGATAACCGCCGCGTCGACGACGCCCGCCTCGACGATGCCGGTGCCGACCGTGCGCGCGACATGCAACCCGAACACGGCGAAGGCGATGAAGTTAAAGAACGCCGCCCAGATCACCGCCGTTTGCGGTCGCAGCACGCGCGTCGAAACGACCGTCGCGATCGAATTAGCCGCATCGTGCAGGCCGTTGAGGAAATCGAACCCGAGCGCAACGACGACAAGGCCGATCAGGAGCGGCAAGCCGAGGGAGGAAGCATCCATTTCTTGTTCTTGGACCTTTCCCGGAAAGCCGTTAGTTACACATGCTTCGCGGTAATGGTTTGGACCGCGTTCGATACGTCATCGCATCGATCGACGACATGCTCCAGTAGCTCGAATAGCTCCTTGCGGTCGATGTAGCCGATCGTATCGATTTCGCCGGCTCGGAGTTGCGCGCGCAGCCCCGTGAGGCCCATGTCGAAACAGTCGTCCGCTTCGCCCTCGATCTGGCCCACCTTCTCGCACAACGCGAAGATGGCATCGTGCTTCTGGGTAATCGCATCGAGCAGCGGCATGACTTCGCGCAACACGGCGGCACAGCGAACGACCGCGTCCGCCATCGTGCGCATCTCCTTTGGAAACTGACGCACCTCGTAACGCTGGATGCCTTTTGCCAAATCCTCGATGAGGTCGACCGTATCGTCGAGATCCTTCGCGAGCTCGAGGATGTCTTCTCGGTCGATCGGTGCGTTGAACGTTCGATTGGCCGCTATGAAAATCTTCTTGGCAACGCTATCCGCCGTCGCCTCGATGGCGCGAATGACGGCGACATGCGCCTCAATGGAGCCGTCGCCGTTGATCATGCGCTGTAACTCCTGCGCCGCTCGGGCGATGCTCTCGGTGTGCTCGCAAAAGAGCGCGGTGAAGTTTTCCTCGCGCGGCATAAGGCGACTAAATACATTGAGCGCCACGGTGCTTCCCTTTTTTATGGTCAACGGGACCGTCACTGTACTTCATTCGTAACGTTCCATGGAGGCCGTAGGACATCGGACGGGAGCCGCCACTACGTTCCTCAATGGGCGGCGACATTGTCACTTCGAAACAACCGGTGTATTTTGTTGCGCCACTAACGGGGAGCTAGCCATGAGAAACGGGGGTTTAGTCGCGATCGCTTTAGTCCTCTTGGCGTCCGCTTGTGCGCAGTTTCCGTATCGCGAGAAAGGACTCGACGCAGTCAAAGCGGAATGTCCGCCGACGTTCTATTCCAACTATTCCGACGGCCAGAAAATCGACGACGCCGCATTGGACGGGGACCAGAGCGATTGCTGGAAACGCTCGATTGAAGAGCACGTAAGCTACGACCTGATGTTCGTCGAATTCGACGATCAGGGTTGGGTGCAGCAAAGCTCGAAACTTCCGCGTCCCGGCACCGACTATTTCGATGTCTTCTTCGGGCAGCTCGAAAAACTTCGGGCCAAGTACCAAGCGGCCGGACGCGGGCTCTCATTAGTCGTCTATGTTCATGGCTGGCACCACAATGCCCATGCCAACGACGAGAATGTCAGAGCCTTTCGAAAATTGCTCGGCGATGTCGTGCTAGCCGAAGGGGAAGGCGGCACGGCGCGTCGTGTCGTCGGCATTTACATCGGTTGGCGCGGCGACTCGATCACGAGCAGTTGGCTAAATTGGATCACTTTTTGGGATCGCAAGAACACCGCCGAACGCGTGTCCCAAGGAATGGTGCGGGAGTTCTTTTCGCGGTTGGACTATTTCCGCGACCGGGCCGAGAGTCGCGCCGGCAGCCAAGTACCGCGGATGTTGGTAATCGGCCATTCGTTCGGCGGTTTGATCGTCTACGAATCCCTGAGCAGCGAATTTCTACGCGCCAGCGCCCGTTACCGCGTCGACGATGAATCGGGCAACTGCCCCAAGACAAACACGAAACCACGATACCTCTCGCGATTCGGCGACCTCGTCGTCATCGTCAACCCGGCGTTCGAAGGCACGCGCTACGAGCCGCTGAAGGTCAGCGCGCAGCGCCTTAGGTGCCTGAACGAGACCCAGCTACCCCTCGTCATCATCGCGACGTCGCACGCCGATCTGGCGACTAAGAATGTTTTTCCGATCGCGCGATACTTCAACACCATTTTCGAATCGGCTCCTGATAACGAGCAAGATGCCAACGTCAGAACCGTTGGCCACAACTCCCGCTACACGACGCACAACCTTTCGCTATGCGCGAAGGACGACGTGGCGTGTGCGAACGCCTGCAAGGCGAATCCGTCGAGCGCCGCAAGCAAGACAACCGAACCGCGCAGCGCGACGATTCAGGAACGAAAGCAAAATATCGCCAACGAGCAGCAGCGTGTCGCCGCGATCGAAAAGGGGGGTTTCGAATCCAAGGAATACTTTTGCGGCGGCCAGGGGCAGGAGTTCAATTTACAGTTATCGAGTGATAGCCAATGGCACCCGAAAGCAAACCCGTTTTGGGTAGTTCATACCACCGGGGACATCATGGACGGGCATAACGATATTTTTAATCCGCGCTTCGAAGCCTTCATCCGCCAGATGTATATTCGCGCGCTTAGCAACTCGGAGCGAACCGGCAGGCGGGCCGTAAGCGACTAGCTCGCTTCGCGCGCAGATTGTGGCGCCTCGCGAGAGCTGCTGATTTTGCGCTAAGGACGCTCTGAATAAGTCCCCAAAACTATTTCTCACCGCAAAGACGCAAAGAGCGCAAAGGGTTTTCTCGATAAAAATCTCATGTTTTTCGTCGCGTCCTTTGCGCCTTTGCGGTGAATGTTCACTTAATCAGAGGTT
>JBGPCS010000293.1:0-4124 GCA_041481875.1 Sulfurifustaceae bacterium | reverse complement strand
TAAAAGGTTTTCGGCGATGCGTACTTGTGGATGTACTTATTTATGTCCATGACTTTTCTAATCGAGTGACACGCGCAATGCGGCCGCCGTGGCCCACGGCGCGAACGTCAGTGTCAAAACGAGAAACGCCCCTAGCAACGAATTATAGGCTTCGGTGTCAAGACCCGTGACGGCCGCCGCGACACTGCCGGCGCCAAAAATCAGTACCGGAGTATACAGCGGCAGCACGAGCAGCGAAATCAGCACGCCGCCGCCGCGCAAACCGAGCGTCAGGGCCGCTCCGATCGCCCCGAGCAGGCTCAGGACCGGCGTGCCGAGAAGTAGCGACAACACGAGCGTTGGCACGGCATCGGCGGGAAGCTGTAGCTGGAGGGCGAAGAGGGGAGATAGGACGACGAGCGGCAGTCCCGTCAACAGCCAATGCGCCAGGATTTTTCCGAGCGTCAGCACCGCGAGTGGCTGAGGTGCAAGCAAGAGCTGCTCGAGCGTGCCGTCCGCGTAGTCGTTCGCAAACATACGCGGCAACGACAGCATCGTGGAGAGCAGCGCCGCGACCCAAAGCACGCCGGGTGCGAGTGCGGCGAGCATACCGGGCTCGGGGCCGACGCCGAGCGGGAACAGCGCGACGATGATGGCGAAGAAGATAACCGGCGTCAGCACGTCTTGCACGCGCCGCAGCGCCACCGTGAGATCGCGGTGGACGACGCACAGCGCGGCGGACAGCAACGTCGCGCTCACGCGGGATCTCGTTCCGCGGGGCGCGACCGCACAGTTGCTCCCTCGGCGACGTCGTCGAATATGCGCGCACGCGCGTCGTCCAGGTTGATGTGCTTGATCGCCGCGCCGGAAATTTCGAGTCCTTGATGAGACGACAACACGACGACGCCGCCGCGCGCGAGATGCTCCGCGAGCAGCTCGTTCATCAACCGGCACGACTTCACGTCGAGCGCCGTGAACGGTTCATCCAAAATCCACAACGGTTTTTGCGCGACCAGCAACCGCGCAAGAGCGACGCGGCGCTTCTGGCCCTGCGAGAGAACTTTTGACGGAAGCGAGCGGCGCGATGTTAGTCCCATGCGCTCGAGCGCGGGGTCAGCTCCACGTTGCTCGGCGGAAAAGGCGAGAGTGCGGTTCGAGCTGACAAGGCAACTAAGTGCGTTCAAGTTCTCGACCGGCGTGAGCTCTCCCTGCACGCCGTCTTGGTGCCCGACGTAAGCGAGACATTGGCGAAACTCATAGCTCAATGTCCGAATCGATTCGCCGTTCCAACGCACATCGCCTTGCGCCGGGCGCGAAAGTCCGCAAAGTGCGCGAATGAGTGTCGTCTTGCCGCTGCCGTTGCTTCCAACCACATGCAGCAGCTCGCCGCCGTTCACTTGTTGGTCGAGATCGCTAAACAGGGGCCGATCGCCGCGCGTGCAGCTCAAGCCGATAATTTCGAAGCGGTATGTCAAAGTGATTTCTTTCGATGGTCGGCGAGCGTGATGCTGGGCGATCGACAAGTGAGATGATTCTAGCAGCTTCAATCGCGGCGCTGGACATGGTTATCGGCGGGATAGGTGTCGGGGAGCGATCGCGAACACGGCAAACCCTCTCCGGCCTACTGCCGAAGCCGTCGGCAACGATGGTAGAGTCACGCGTTCTTGGGATGCAATAGCTATGCAAACTAGAACAAGTAAACGTGATCGCGGTAACGGGGGCGGGCGGCTGCGTATCGGCGATGATTGGAACGCCATCGCGATCATCGCGCTGTCTCAGAGCAACCCGCTTAAGGCGGTGGCCGAATTCGTCGAGAACTGTATCGACGCGCAGGCGCGCGACATCGTCGTCACCCGCGGAAAGGAGCACGGCGAGCACTATCTCGCGATCAGCGACGACGGCGAGGGCGTTCCGCGAAACCCCGATGGCATCCCGGACTTTCGCTACGTCGCGACGCATATCTGCGATTCCGTGAAGCGGCGGCTCAAGGCCGAAGGTGCGAGCAGCTTGCAAGGCGAATTCGGCATCGGACTGTTGTCATTCTGGACGGTGGGTGAGGAGCTGACACTTAGCTGCGCGGGCGCCGACGGCAAGACCTATCAGATGCGCATGCGCCGCAACGATCCAGGATATCAGGTGAGCACGCGCCACGCGCTCTTCGCGAAGCGCGGTACCGAACTGAAGATCAAGCCGTTGCTCGCGGGTTTACGTCAAATGAGCGGTGAGAAGATCCAGTGGTATCTGGCCGCGGAGTTGCGCGACCGTATTCGTCAATCGGGCGCCAAGATACGCGTGATCGATCGTCACGCGCGCAAGGAGTACCAGGTCGAGCCGCGTGTCTTTGCCGGCCGGCTGCTGCACGCGTTGCCGCCGGTCTCCGCGCCTTACGGCGATGTTTACCTCGAGCTCTATCTGGCCGAGCCGCAGCCCACGCACAGTGTGGCGCTTTATCGATCGGGCACGCGCGTGCTCGCAAATTTGGCGGAGCTCGATGCGTTTGCCGTCGCGCCGTGGAATACGGGTTATTTGCAAGGGATTGTGGACGCGGCATTTTTGAATCTCACACCCGGCACCCGTCTCGGTGTAATTCATGACGAGCGCTATGATGCACTGTGCGCCGCGCTCGTGCCGGTCGCCGCGCACCTGGCCGGAATCATCGAGGAACAACGCCACGCCGAGGAGGAGCGCGCAAGCCGCGACGTGTTGCAGGCGATCCGCCGTGCGTTGCAAGAAGCTTTGCTGGCGCTGCCGGCCGAGGAATACGACTGGTTCGATGTGCGCGCACGCGTCTCATCGGCGGCGCCGACCGCATCACGGGCGACGGACGCGGACACGCCGACTGGCGAAGCGCTGGAAACGGACCGATCGGAGACCGAGCCGGCGCAAAAGCGCTTCTTCGAGTTTGCCGGGCCGCTTTTCACCGTGCGGGTGTCGCCGGCCGCGTGTACGGTGTCAGTGAGTCTATCGCGTCGCCTGAGCGCGCTCGCGCGAGATCGCGCTCGTCATCGCGTCGAGGAGAGCGTTACGTTCCGTTGGGAGATCATCGAGGGCGGCGGACGTCTGGAAAACGCCGAAGGCGAGATCGTCACCTTCCACGCGCCAGCCGAACCCGGGCTCGTGCGCGTGCGTGTGACGGCCACTCAGGGTGAAGTCGTGTGCGGTGGTGAAGGTATGCTGACGATCACCGACTCGCTGCTGCCCGAGGCCAAGGAAAGCCTGGTTAGCCGCCACGGATTGCCCGACTACACCTTCGAGCGCGCGCCCGGCGCTCTCTGGCGCTCGCGCTACGATCTCGAACGCAACGTCATCGTCGTCAACAACGGTCACCGCGACTTCGTGTACGCCTCGCGCTCGCGCGCGTTGAAACTCCGCTACCTGGCGCGACTCTTCGCCAAGGAGTTGGTGCTGCGAAATTTTCCGGGGCAGCCGGCCGAGAGTTTGCTCGAACGCATGATCGAGTTGTCGCTGTATACGGAGGAGAACCTACGCTAGCGAAGCGCGTACCGTCGTGTCCGCGCCCATCGAGCGCGCACCGATCGTGAGTGCGCTGCTCGATAAACTGGTGCCCCGAACACGAATCGAACGTGCGACCTGCCGCTTAGGAGGCGGCTGCTCTATCCACTGAGCTACCGGGGCGCATCGGAGAGGAGCTTTGGTGGAGCGGAGGAGGATCGAACTCCCGACCTCTGCATTGCGAACGCAGCGCTCTCCCAGCTGAGCTACCGCCCCAAGACTTTCGTTGCGAGATTGTATCAGTTATTGGGTTCCTATGAAGCCGTCTATGAGCCAGTAACTCGGGTTTGGTTTGACCGATGCCTCTGTGTGTGGCCAACGCGCGAAAAGTCTAGTTGTCGCAGGTCGGAGGGGTGCCGAGTAATTGCCTTGCATGCTCGACGACGGGGCGTATTTCTTTCGCCGTCATCCGCTGCCAGGTACAAACGAACCATAAGAGATGGGTAGGGTAGGCCAGCGCTGCGACGTCCAACAAATGGATCGAATCGTCGATTTTCCCCGCGAAAGCGAGGTACGTGATCTGCCCATGTGTCTTGAACGGATTCGGCTGATTGTTGAAAACACGCGTAGCAACTTCGAGTTGCTTGTCTATTAATTTTTTGTCTGGAATCCCGTGCGTCATCATCGTCGCT
>JBGPCS010000292.1:0-4149 GCA_041481875.1 Sulfurifustaceae bacterium | reverse complement strand
CGAACAGGGCGAGCTGATCGTCAAGGGCCCGCAGGTGATGAAGGGCTATTGGCAGCGGCCCGAGGAAACCGCGAACGCGATCAAGGATGGATGGCTATACACCGGCGATATCGCGCGCATGGATGCCGATGGTTTTTTCTACATCGTCGACCGCAAGAAAGACATGGCGATCATTTCCGGGTTCAATGTTTATCCGACCGAGGTCGAGGATGCGATCGCAAAACATCCCGGTGTGCTCGAAGTCGGCGTCGTCGGCGTCCCGGATGACGGCACCGGCGAGGCGGTGCGCGCCTACGTGGTCAAGCGCGATCCGGCGCTCACCGCGGAAGCCGTGCGCGAGCACTGCCGCAAATATCTCACGCCCTACAAGATCCCGAAGCAAATCATGTTCCGAGAGGATCTGCCGAAGACGCTGGTCGGCAAAGTACTGCGCAAGGAGCTGCGCGCGCAGGCGCTCAAAGAAATGGGCCAGGGCTGATCGCTGCCCGCCAAACACCAATCATCGAGAACTGAGGAGAACGACCATGAGCGTAGCCGGAAACTGGAAGCTGACCATGAACACGCCATTCGGCGTGCAAACGCCGTTGCTAACGATAACGAACGAGAACGACTCCTATAGCGGAACCCTCGCCAGCCCCAACGGCAGCGCGCCGCTGGAAGGGGTCAAGGTCGACGGCGCAAGCGTGAAGTTCTCGGCGAAGGTGCCGACGCCGATGGGAAATTTCCCGGTGTCGTTCACCGCGAAAGTCGACGGGAACACGATCAAGGGAACTTACAGCACGGTGGTGGGAGACACGGAGTTCTCCGGCGTCCGTCAGTAACGACGCATTGCGCGACGAGGCCTGACTTGGCGCCGCGGCGCCTTTGTGGGTTGCGACGCCGCGCAGCGGAAAGCGAGACGCAGGAATCGCGCCGGTGCTCGGCGTGCTCCGGTACGATACTTCGTGTGTCCTATCGAAAACGCACGCGCCGCTAAAGCTTCTTCGTGAAACCTTTGATCCGCTCCCGGTAGCCGAGCCGTTGGTAAAACTCCACGGCACCCAGGTTTTCCGCGAGTACATTCAACTCGATTTTCTTCGCACCGGCGGCGCGAGCGTGGTCTTCCGCGCGTTGCATCAGCGCGCTTCCGATTCCCCGGTCTTGGCACCCGGGTAACACATAGATATCGGCGACCGCGGCGTACTTTTCGGGATATTGATCGGGTTCGGGCGGCGCTACTAAGCCGAACAGGCAAAGATACCCGACGATGCGCCCGCCCGCCTCCGCGACAAAGAACGTACCGGACGTCGCGTCGCTCGTCCCGAGCAAGTACGCGAAGTAATCGTCGATGATCTGATTCGCCGGCGGCAGATACGCATCGAACGGTCGCAGTTGTTCGTGTAGGCGATAGACCAGGTCCTTCAGCAGCGGCAGATCCTCGTCGTGATACGCGCGTATTTCGAACTGACTCATCCGCAGGTTGCCGCGACAATGGAATAATGAAATTCTATGTGTCCCAGACCGGTGCGTCGCGTTTCAGAAATTCGGAGGTTCCGATGGAACTCAAAGGGTCGTGTCACTGCGGTAGCGTGACGTTCACGGTGCAATCCGCGCACCCCTATCCGTTCAACCTCTGTTACTGCTCGATCTGTCGTAAGACTGCCGGCGCCGGCGGCTATGGCATCAACTTGGCGGGGGACGCGGATACGCTGAGCGTCGAGGGGTTGGAAAGTATCAGTGTGTATCAGGCGAAATTGCCCGATGCGGAAACCGGCGAGACCAAGGAAAGCACGACGCAGCGAAGCTTCTGTGGCAAGTGCGGCAGCGCGCTCTGGGTATGGGACCCCGGCTGGCCGGAATTACTGCATCCGTTCGCATCGGCGATCGATACCGAGCTACCCACACCTCCCGAGCGCACACATTTAATGTTGACGTCGAAGGCGCCGTGGGTGGAAGTACACGCCGGATCGCGCGACCGTAAATTCGACGAATACCCGAACGAGTCGATCGCCGACTGGCATAAACGTCTCGGGCTGGAGTGCTGATCAGGGTTTCACGTCGTTCGACTGCACAAGCTCGCGATCGGCGTTACCGAGTGCCCGCTGCATCAAGACCGTATCGACCCAGCGACCGTGTTTCAGGCCGACCGCGGCGAAGGTACCGATCATCGCGAAACCACAACTCGCGTGCAGCTGGGTCGACGCGTGATTGGCGCTATCGCCGATCACCGCGATCATCTGACGAAAACCGCGCAGCTCGCTTTCGTGCACCAAGGCATCGAGCAGAATCCGGCCGATGCCTTTGCCGACATAGGCCGGATCCATATATATAGAGTCCTCGACCGTGAACCGATACGCGCGCCGTTCGCGATACGGGCCGGCGTAGGCGTAGCCGACGACTCGGTCGTTGCACAATGCGACCAGATAAGGAAAGCCGTTCGAGCGCAGCTCGATGCGCCGCTGGCTCATTTCTTTCAGCGTCGGCGGCTCGGTTTCGAAGGATGCAAGGCCGTTGCGCACGTGGTAGGCGTAAATGCCGGCGATCGCAGGAATGTCCTCATCGCGCGCCGGGAGAACCGGGACGCTGGACAGCAGCACCTCGCCCCCACGATTGGGGGCGCTCGCGTCTCGGACGCGTTGATCGGCCGGAGCGCCCGCGCGCCGGGCAGCGGGCCACGAGCCTAGCCGATCTGTCACCGTCACCGGTTCGGTGGACATGAGGAACCTCCTCGCCTCGAAGCATGAGCAGAACTTGTGCCAGCACCGGCGCACGCGGCCACGGCCATTTTCTCGAAGAACACAGCGCTCGACTCGTATCATCACGGCGCACGCCGATCGTTTCGGTGCAGCCGAGGACGTGCTCGCACCATGGCGGATGCACGGGGATAATGAACAAGCTCCGCCTCTAGGCACAGGGGGTTTTATGTTTTGGTCGGCAAGAGTTGTCGTTTCAACCGTTGCTGCACTCATCGCCGCCGCGTTTACCTGCACGGCGGCCGCGGGCGGCAGCAACTACGGCATCGCCCCGGGTGCGTTACCCGACGTGGCGGGCAAAGTCCGCGAGTGGCCGGTGCCGACGCCGAACTTCGCGCGCGATCCGGCGCCGGGGCCGGACGGAAACATCTACATCTCCGTCATGAACGGCAACAAGATTGCGCGTTTCGACACCAAGACCGAAAAGTTCAACGAATGGGATTTGCCGCGCGGCGCGCGCCCGCACGGATTGCTGGTCGATAGCGACGGCATCGTTTGGTACACCGGCAACGGCAACGGTACGATCGGGCAGTTCGATCCCAAAACCGGGAAAGTGATCGAGCACAAAGCGCCGTCGGGCGACGATCCGCATACGCTCGTCATCGACGACAAGGGCGTCATCTGGTTCAGCGTGCAGGGCGGCAACCGCATCGGCCGCCTCGATCGTGCATCGGGGAAAATCAGCGAGTACGAAACATCCGGACGTCCTTACGGCGTCGCCGTCGACAAACAAGGTTACGTCTGGTTCTGTCGCATGGGCATCAACAAGCTCGGGCGGCTCGACCCGGCGACCGGCAAGATCACCGATCTCGACACCGGCGCGAGCTCGGCGCCGCGGCGCATGGCGGTCGCGCCCGACGGCATGCTGTGGGTTACCGGTTACAACAACGGCAAGTTGATAAAGGTCGACCCGCGCGAAGCGAAGATCGTCAAGCAATACGCGATGCCGGCCGGCGTCTCGGGCGGACCCTACGCGGTGACCGTCGACGGCGCCGGGCGCGTATGGGCGAACGAGATCCACACCGATACGGTCGCGCTGTTCGATCCGAAGACCGAAGCGTTCCGCGTCATCAAGCTGCCGTCCTCGAACGTCGGCATTCGCAAGGCGATCGTCGACGCGAAGGGCCGCTACTGGTACATGGGCAGCCACAACGGTCGGCTCGGAATGATCGAGTAGCATGCACGACGTCGGATTAGGCGACGTGGAGATGCTGGCGGTTTCCTCACGCGCCGTCGAAGCGATCGGATATGACGCGTCGGCGCGTCGCATGCGCGTGCGATTCACCGGCAGACGCGAGTATGATTTCTGCGACGTACCGAAAGACGTTTTTCTGGAATTCCTCGGCGCATCGTCAAAAGGCGATTTCTACAACAAGCGCATCCGAGGGAACTACAGCTGCGGTTAGGTCGTGCTGTG
>JBGPCS010000291.1:0-4164 GCA_041481875.1 Sulfurifustaceae bacterium | reverse complement strand
TCGTTTCCAGTAAGCGGCGATGGGCTGCTGTCGATCTCCGTGCGCGAGAGATATGGCACCACACGCCGACCGCTGAGACGTCCGCGCACGCGCTTGTTGTTCAACTCCGGATAGAGCGCGCCGAGCTCGACCGTGACGAGATCATCGGGCGCGCGATAGAGTGGATAACGGTAGCGCTCGGTGCAGACGCGACTGCCGTTCAGGAGAGGCTCGTAGTACCCGGTGACGAGCCCGTGCGACTGAAGAAAAGCCGCTCGCTGCAGATGCGGCTCGAAATGGGCTTCAAAGAAAACGCGGGCGGTTGCTTCATCGGCTGCGGAAACCGTTGCCGCGTCGTCGCAAATCGATTTCCATGAATCGCTTGTCGACGCGAGCTTACGACAGGAGTTGAGCAACGCGGGCCATGCCGAAACGTGGGACGTCTCACTCCAGCCCGGAAGCTCCGACCACGAGAGCACCGGCCCTGGACCCGGTGCGAAGGTGGTACAGGCGCCGAGCGCGAGAGTCGGCAATAGGGCAAGTACGGACCGCTCGATTCCAAAAATGGGCGATCGGCCGCGACGCACCTGCCGACACGACGCCGTGCAGATTAGCCGCTTCAGTTGGACAGCGCTTCTTCGTGTGCCACCGCGTAGCCGCATTCTTTTTGCGGGCAAACTTTTTCGGTGCCGCGACGCTTCGTCGTCTTTATCGTGAGAATGGGATGGCCGCACTTCGGACACGCCTCCGCGACCGGCGGATTCCACACCGCGTATTTGCAATCCGGATAACGCGCGCATGAATAGAAAATTTTTCCGTAGCGGGACTTGCGCTTGAGCATACTTCCCTGCTTGCATTCGGGGCATTGCACTCCCATGTCCTCTGGCTTCTCGAGCGGCTCCATGTGCCGGCAATTGGGATAGTTGCTGCAGCCGATGAACTTGCCGTAGCGGCCGCGCTTGATGACGAGATTCGAGCCGCACTTGGGACACATCCGCCCCTCGATGACCTCGGGCTCGTTCGAAGCGCCCGCGGCGTCATCGACGTTGCGGGTGTAGTCGCAGTCGGGATAGCCGGTGCAGCCGATGAAGTAACCGTTGCGACCGAGCCGCTTCGCCAGGCGTTTGCCGCACTTCGGGCAATTCTCTTCCAGCATTTCAACGCCGGGTCGCTCCACGCTCTCTTTCTCCTTCACTTGAACTTTGAACTCAGTCCAGAATTCCTTCAGCACCGGCCGCCACTCTTTCTCTCCGCGCGAGATCGCGTCGAGATCGTCCTCCATGCGCGCGGTGAACTCGTAATCGACGTAGTGCCGGAAGTGCTCCGACAGAAACTTGTTGACCACCCGACCGACATCCGTGGGCGTGAAACGACGCTTGTCGAGGATGACGTAGCCGCGCCGCTGCAGTGTCTCGATAATGCTCGCGTAGGTCGAGGGCCGACCGATGCCGTACGCTTCGAGTGTCTTCACCAAGCTCGCCTCGCTGTAGCGTGGCGGCGGCTCGGTGAAGTGCTGTTCCTTGCGGATTGCCTTGAGCTCGATCATCTCGCCTTCTTGGAGCGGCGGTAAAATCTTCTCGTCCTCGTCCTCGGGCAGCGCTTCGTCGCTGCCCTCCTGGTAAACGGCCATGAAGCCAGGTTTTACAACATGCGAGCCGGTCGCGCGGAACATATTGCCGGCGCCCGCTTCGAGGTCCACGGAAACGGTATCGAGCAGCGCCGGGACCATCTGGCAGGCGACGGTGCGCTTCCAGATCAATTCGTAGAGCTTGTGTTGCTCCGGCTTCAAGTACTGTCCAACGGTGTCCGGGGCGCGCGCGGCCGAAGTCGGGCGGATCGCTTCGTGCGCTTCTTGGGCGTTCTTCGATTTACTCTTATAGACCTGCGGTTCATCCGGCAGGTTGTCGGCGCCGAACCGCGTTTTCACGACCTCGCGAATCTCGTTGATCGCCTCTGCGGCGAGATTTACCGAGTCGGTGCGCATATAGCTGATAAGGCCGGTCACCTCGCCGCCGATGTCGACGCCTTCGTAGAGTTGCTGTGCGAGTCGCATGGTGCGGCTGGCGGAATAACCGAGTTTGCGCGCCGACTCCTGTTGCAGCGTCGACGTCGTGAACGGGGGAGACGGGTTGCGCCGGCGCTGCTTTTTCTCCACGGTCGCCACTCGCAACCGCCCCTGGGTGGCAACGTGCAGCGCGGCTTCGATGTCGGTTGCCCGCGTCGCGTCCCCAATCGAGAACTGCTCGAGCTTCTCCCCGCTGAAATGCGTGAGCCGGGCGGCGAATCCCTTGTCGTGCGCCGCGCAATCGGATTCGATAGTCCAATACTCGCGCGCGACGAACCGTTCGATCTCCTCCTCGCGTTCGACAATCAGCCGCAACGCCGGGCTCTGTACGCGCCCGGCCGAAAGCCCACGGCGCACTTTCTTCCACAGCAACGGCGAGAGGTTAAAGCCGACGAGGTAATCGAGCGCGCGCCGCGCCTGTTGCGCGTTCACGAGATTTTGCGACAGTTCGCGCGGTTCACGGATTGCCTGTTGAATCGCGTTCTTGGTGATCTCATAGAACTCCACGCGATGCACCGGTTTCGAATCGAGCGCGCCTTCCTCCCGCAAAATTTCGTACAAGTGCCAGGAAATCGCCTCGCCCTCGCGATCCGGGTCGGTCGCGAGATACAGCGCGTCGGCGCCGTTCATCGCCTTGATGATCGCATCGAGATGCTTTTTGTTCTTCTCGATCAATTGGTACTTCATCGCGAACTCGTTTTCCGTGTCAACCGCACCTTGCTTCGGAACCAAATCGCGTACGTGGCCATACGAAGCGAGCGCGACGAATTCCTTGCCCAAGTACTTGGACATGGTCTTCGCCTTCGCGGGCGACTCCACAACGATCAGGTTCTTCGTCATTTGACCTCGTGTTGTGACTTGGATCGACTATCGCGGCGCGGGTTCGCGATCAGCGTGCCGACCGCCTAGCGAGAGTAAGGGTTGACGGCATTGCGGGTGCGGTAGTCACGCCCGCATTGTCAACGACAGATACCAGGACTTGTCAAGCAGCAACTGCGGCAGGGTATCGCGCGCGCGCTCAGTGGAGCAGCCCTTGTCCCTGAAGATCGTCGAACACCATATCTTCGAGCAAAGCGTGCGCGTGCTCCCGGCCGGGCTGATGGTTGAGCACCATGAGGACGACCCATTTCAACTGCTCGAGCGAAATTTCATCGAGATCGAGTGCCATCGCGCGCTCAATGACGAGCTCACGCGTGCGCGCATCGAGCGCGCCGTTTTGCTCCATTGTCAACAGGAAACCGCGACCCTGAGAATCGAGCTTGCGTACTTCGAGCAGCGTGTAGTGACGCATCGCGCCGGGGTCGCCGCGCAGCGTCTGGCCCGCCGCCCGCTGACGCTGCGCGGAAAGTCCATCGAGCCATCGGAATGCCTTACGGATCTCGCCGCGCCGAAACCCAGCCTCGCTCAGCTCGAGCGCGAGCTGTTTTTGATCGGGATGAAATTCCGGGCGTTCGTCCATGTAATTTTCGAACAAGTACAACAATACATCGAATACAGTCTCTTTCATCTTTCCCCATCTTTCAGGGTGCGCGCTGATAACCGCTCGGTCCCGCCAACACCAGCCCACGCAACTCCAGCTGTAACAGAATGGAGGAAACGGTATCAGCCGTCAATCCGCTGCGATCGATCACGGTGTCCATATGCATCGGATCGTAACCAAGACACTGGAGCAATCGACGCTCAAGCCGCGCAAGCTCAGGAGTGTTCGTCGGCACTTCCGTGCGCCCCTCACCTAGAGCGATCTGCGCGAGCGGGCCGATCTCTTCCAGAATGTGCTCAGCCGTTTCGACCAACTTCGCGCCCTGACGAATCAGCGCATGACACCCGCGCGCGAGCGGCGAATGAATCGAACCCGGCAGCGCGAATACTTCGCGACCTTGCTCGCCCGCCAGGCGCGCGGTGATAAGCGAGCCGCTTCGGACAGCCGCCTCGACCACCAACACGCCGAGACTCAATCCGCTAATGAGACGATTTCGCACCGGAAAGTTCCCCGCGCGCGCCGGTGTTCCGATCGGGAACTCCGAGACGAGGGCGCCGCGCTGTGCGATCGCATGAGCAAGTTCGCGATGTCGCGACGGATAGATTCGATCGAGGCCGGTACCCGCCACCGCGATCGTCAT
>JBGPCS010000290.1:0-4185 GCA_041481875.1 Sulfurifustaceae bacterium | reverse complement strand
GGGGTGACATCGGTGCTCGCGCGAGCAACCACGCCCCATCCTAACCTTCCCCCGCGAGGGGGAAAGGGACGGCAACCATGACCGAAATCTTTGGCGTTCCGACGCAAGCCCTGTTAAGCCAGCTCCTGATCGGGCTCATCAACGGGGCGTTCTACGCGATGCTGTCGCTCGGCCTCGCGGTGATCTTCGGCTTGCTCAACATCATCAACTTCACGCACGGCGCGCAGTACATGATGGGCGCGTTCTGCGCGTACTTTCTTTTGACGACGCTTGACATCGGTTATTGGTGGTCGCTGCTGCTGGCGCCCATCATCGTCGGCGCCATCGGCGTTCTCATCGAGCGACTGATGCTCTCGCGGTTGTACAAGCTGGATCAATTGTACGGCTTGCTCCTCACGTTCGGTTTAGCGCTGATCATTCAGGGCGTGTTCACCCACGAGTACGGCACATCCGGCACGCCGTATCCCATACCGGCCGAGCTTGCGGGCGGACAAAATTTGGGTTTCATGTTCCTGCCGAATTATCGCGCGTGGGTGATCGTTGCGTCGCTCGTCGTGTGCCTCGCCACGTGGTTCGTCGTCGAACGGACCAAGCTCGGCTCGTATCTGCGCGCCGCCACCGAGAACCCGGCGCTGGTACAAGCGTTCGGCATCAACGTGCCGCGCATGATCACGCTCACCTACGGCTTCGGTGTCGCGCTCGCGGCGTTCGCCGGCGTCATGGCGGCGCCGATCTATCAAGTGAACCCGCTGATGGGAGTGAACCTCATCATCGTCGTGTTCGCGGTGGTGGTCATCGGCGGCATGGGCTCGATCATGGGTTCGATCGTCACCGGCTTCGGCCTCGGCGTCATCGAGGGATTGACGAAGGTGTTTTATCCGGAGGCATCCAACACGGTGATCTTCGTCATCATGGCCATCGTGCTGATGTGGCGTCCGGCCGGATTGTTCGGACAACGCTGACATGGCGAGCACCACCGAAGAATCGGCTGTTTTGGGAATGCCCGGGACGGCCGCGAACGCCAAATCGCAGCGCGTCGCCTTCGGCGTGATGGTCGCGTTCTTCGCCATCGCGCCGTTCTTCGTGTACCCGGTGCTGCTGATGAAAGTGATGTGCTTCGCGCTGTTCGCTTGCGCGTTCAACCTGCTCATCGGTTACGGCGGTTTGCTGTCCTTCGGGCATGCGATGTTCTTCGGCGCCGCCGGCTACGTGTGCGCGCACGCGGCGAAGGTGTGGGGCGTTACGCCTGAGGTCGCCATACTGCTTGGCACCGGCGCGTCAGTAGTGCTCGGCGTTCTCGCGGGCTTGCTCGCGATCCGCCGCCAGGGAATCTACTTCGCGATGATTACACTGGCGCTCGCGCAGATGATCTATTTCTTCTGCATCCAGGCGCCGTTCACCGGCGGCGAAGACGGGATTCAGGCGGTGCCGCGCGGAAAGCTGTTCGGGCTCATCGATCTTTCCCAGGTCGCGGCGATGTACGCGGTGGTTTTCATCGTGTTTATCGCCGGCTTCTTGCTCATCTATAGAACTATCCACTCGCCGTTCGGCAACGTGCTCAAGGCCATTCGCGAACATGAGCCGCGCGCGATTTCACTCGGCTACGACACCGACCGCTACAAAGTGCTCGCGTTCGTGCTCTCGGCCGCGCTCGCGGGACTCGCGGGTTCAACCAAGGCGCTGGTGTTTCAGCTCGCCTCGCTCACCGACGTACATTGGACCATGTCGGGCGAGGTGATCTTAATGACGCTGCTCGGCGGGCTCGGCACCGTGTTCGGGCCGGTCGTGGGCGCGCTCATCATCGTCGGCATGGAAAATTATCTGGCACAGCTCGGCGCCTACGTGACGGCGGCGCAGGGTGCGATCTTCGTCGTGTGCGTGCTGGCGTTCCGCCGCGGTGTGGTCGGGGAACTCGGGCGCGTATTGAACCGATCGTTGTAAGGTCGCGACGTTGCGCCCGGCGCCTCGCGGTTTCCATTCCGTGCATCTCGGCGGCAACGGATTGCGCCATCTGTCGATGCCTCCGATGAACATCGCCTTGGACCAACGGGTCCGGGCGCGATCGCGTCGATAAACATCCCGCTACGTGCTCAGCTCCGGCCGATCGCGGAAATGCGCCAGCGCTTCGGGGTTAGCGAGGGCCTCGATATTCTTGACGGGCTCCCCGTGCACGACGTTGCGCACGGCGAGCTCGACGATCTTGTTGCTCTTCGTCCGCGGGATGTCCGGCACTTGCAGGATCTTCGCCGGCACGTGACGCGGCGTCGCGTTGGCGCGGATGGTTTGGCGGATTTTCGCCTCCAGCGAATCGTCCAAGATCAAGCTATCGAGCAGCCGAACGAACAGCACGATGCGGACGACGCCGATATTCCCAGGCGGCCAGTTCTGGCCGATCACGAGCGCTTCGACGACTTCCGGCAACTTTTCCACCTGGCGATAGATCTCGGCGGTGCCGATGCGCACACCGCCGGGATTCAGCACCGCGTCCGAACGGCCGTACACGATCATGCCGTCGTGCGCGGTCAGCTCGACGTAGTCGCCATGACACCAGACGTTCGGATATTTCTCGAAGTAGGCTCGATGATACTTCGCGCCGTCGGGGTCGTCCCAAAATCCGATCGGCATCGTCGGGAAGGGTTTGGTGCAAACCAACTCCCCCTTTTGTCCAACGACTGATTTGCCGTCTTCGTCGTACACCTCCACCTTCATGCCGAGCCCGCGGCATTGGATTTCGCCCTTCCACACGGGTAGCAGCGGATTGCCGAGGACGAAGCAGGAGATGAGGTCGGTGCCGCCGGAGATCGACGAAAGACATACATCGTGTTTGATGCTGCGGTACACGTACTCGAATCCCTCGGGCGCCAGCGGGCTGCCTGTGGAGAAAATCGTTTCGACCGAGTCGAGCTTGTGCGTCTTGATCGGTTCCAATCCTTCCTTGGCGATCATATCGATGAATTTCGCGGATGTGCCGAAGTGGGTGACGCCTTCGGCATCGATGTAGTCGAACAGAATCGCGCCGCCGCGATCCTCGAGAAGCGGCGAGCCGTCGTAGAGCAGCAGCGTCGCACCGGCGGCCAGCCCTGACGCGAGCCAGTTCCACATCATCCAGCCGCAGGTCGTGAAAAAGAGCAACTTGTCACCGGGCTTCAGGTCCGAGTGCAATCGCTGTTCCTTCGCGTGTTGCAGCAACACGCCGCCGGCGCCGTGCACGATGCACTTCGGGACGCCGGTCGTGCCCGACGAATACAGAATATAGAGCGGATGATCGAACGGTAGCTGCTCGAACTGCACGCCGGTCTGCTTGGCATACGGCGCAATGAAGTCGGCGTACATCCGCGCCGTCGGGATAGCGGACAGATCGTGATCCGCATACACATAGGGGACGACGATGGTGCACCGCACCGACGGAAGTTTCGCGGCGATCTCCCGCACTTTGCCGAGACAATCGATCGTGCGTCCGCGATAGTAGTAGCCGTCGATCGCGAACAGAACCGTGGGTTCGATTTGTCCAAAGCGATCGAGCACGCCTTGCACGCCGAAGTCGGGCGACGACGACGAAAAAATCGCGCCGATGCTCGCGGTAGCGAGCATTGCGACGATCGCCTCGGGTAGATTCGCTAGATAGGCGGCGACACGGTCGCCGGACCTGACGCCTTGTGCTCGAAGTGCCGCCGCGAGTTGCGCGACGGCTTGGAAGAGCGCGTCGTGGGAGAGACGGCGCGCTATCTTGTCCTCCCCCCAGAATATCAGCGCGTCGCTTGCATCGCGGCGGCGCAGCAAATTTTCAGCGTAGTTTAGGCGTGCGTCCGGAAACCATCTCGCGCCGGGCATTTTGTCGGGATCCACGAGCACGCGCTCGCCGCGCGCCGTCGCGATGGTCTCGCAGAAATCCCAGAGAGTGCTCCAGAATTGTTCCGGTTGCTCGATCGACCACCGATAGAGCGAACGGTAATCGGAAAGCTGGGTTCGATGGCGCGCATTGGCGGCCGCAATGAACGCGGCCATGTTGGATCGCGCTGACCGTTGCGTGGAAGGCCGCCATAGAGATTGTTCGCTCATGCTCGGGAACCTCTGATTGGTTTCAGATAAACCGCCAAGGAAGTCCGGACGCAAGGAATATTCGTCATTGTCCAGACTCCGTTGCGTGGCGTCCTTAGCGCCCTTGATGGATGGCAAGCATTTCTC
>JBGPCS010000289.1:0-4198 GCA_041481875.1 Sulfurifustaceae bacterium | reverse complement strand
GTTGCGCCGAGGAGATGCGCACGTCGCCCAAATGATCCGAGGTCATGTAGTCGATCGTCTTCTTCGACAAAATGCGCACGCCGTTCAACTCGCCGCCGTTCAACAGCATCTGCGCGAAACGGGCGTAATCCGGCGCGGTCGAAACCATCCCGCCGCCGCCGGATAAAAGTTTGGGCGCCTGACGTATATCCGGCATGACCGCCCGCGTGCCGGACTCGGGATCGGTCTCGAAGGGTTCGGCGATTCGCGCTTGCTTCGCGCTGTCCGCGACCCAAAAGCCGGTGTCGTACATCTTGAGCGGCTTCAAGATGCGGCGGTCGAGATACTCCGCGAGCGACTCGCCCGTGTACCGTTCGAGCAATGCACCGAGCACGTCGGTGGAACGGCTGTACTCCCACGTGGTGCCGGGCTGGAACATCAGCGGCACCGTAGCGAGCTTCGCGATGAACTCGGCGTTCGTCTGATTGATACCGTCGACACCGGCTTTACGGTATTCGTCCTTCACCAGCGACTGGCCGAAGATGCCGTAAGTGAATCCGGACGTATGGCGGAGCAAATCTTGAATTGTCGGCTCGCGCGCGGCCGCGACGAGCTCCAACGTCGGCTTGCCGCTAGCGTCGGTTTTCTCCACGCCTACCTTCAGGCCGCTCAGCGCCGGCAGGTACTTCGACACCGGATCGGTCAGCTGAATCTTGCCTTCCTCAACCAACATCATGACCCCAACCGACACGATCGGCTTGCTCATCGAGGCGATGCGGAAAATGGCGTCCGGTTGCATCGGCTGCTTGGTTTGCGGGTTCTGCATGCCGATCACGTCCTGGTAGACGACCTTGCCGTTGCGCACGATCATGATGACGGCGCCCGGCAGCCGATCGCCTCCGACCTCCGCGCGGATCGCGTTGCCCATCGCCTCCAGTCGCGCCGCGGAGAATCCTTCGTTCGCTCCCTTATCGCTCGGCCTGTCGGCCATGGATGCGCAAGCGGTCAGCGATAACATCGCAACCGCTATGAATGTTCTTCGAAGCATGGGTGCTCTCCTGTTGTTATGCAGTGGAATCTTTTTCCGAAGGCCGCGAGCCGCGAATAAAGCCGGCTTCGAGCCGCGCCGCCGCCGTATCTTTGCACAATATCCATGGCGCTGAACAGCAGGTACACGAAATGCCGGTCGAGGGGGCGGCACGCGAACGCGAACGTCCGCTGAGCGCCGCTGCCGCGACACCCGCAACCGGCGACATGCAATGGAATCGACTTCCGGATCCACCGAAGCCGTAGCCGTAAAATCTAACAGCCGGTTGTTGTCCGACGCCTGCGTGGCAACGCTTCTCGCTACCTCCGTGACGTTAGACGTAAAAGACCGGGCACCCCTCCATGGTGATGACAAAAGGCACCGCCCATTATAAGCTTCCCTGGTGAAGACTTTTAGCTGGAACTCCGAGAAAAACGAGCAGCTTAAAGCCGATCGAGGAGTTTCCTTCGCGGATGTGGTTCTGGCTATTGAATCGGGCGGGTTATTGGACGTCGTGGAGCACCCGAACCCCAAGCGGTATCCAAATCAAGGGGTATACGTAGTGGCAATCGGCTCCTATGTTTATCTCGTCCCACATATTGAAGAAGCTGATTATGTTTTTCTTAAAACTATCTTCCCAAGTCGTAAAGCGACACGGGATTATGGAATGAGGGCGAAAGATGAAAGGTCTTGATCGATACGAAAAGCAAATTCTGTCGGCGTTTGAGGGTGGCAAACTTAAGTCCACCGTTACTTCAGAAGCATCTCTTCGCCGCTATCGCGAGTACGCGCGGGCGACTCTAGCAAAAAATAGGCGTGTGAATATCCGCTTGTCCACACAAGATCTATCGGAGATTCAGACCAGAGCGGTCGAAGAGGGCGTTCCTTACCAAACGTTGATTTCCAGCGTACTGCATAAGTTCGTGACAGGGCGATTCTCTGAAAAACCCTCACGTCTAACTACGCGTTCAAGCGGACGCGCCAAACGACGGCGCACCGCTTAACCGCGAGCATTGAGCGGCGGAACGACCTGCAAAGGAATAGGCGATGGATCTTCGAACGTTCTTGAAACCGAAGCGGCATTCCCCCGCGTCGCTGCCAAAGCTCGGCGAGCGCGCGCGCTCGATTCCCGGCGTCGTCCTGGACGCGGGGCGGCCGTCGATCGTTGCGTTTCTGCGGCATGTCGGCTGTCCATTCGCCGAGGCGACGATGCGCGAGCTTGCGAAGCTGAGCGTCGAGCGACCCGCGGTCCAATTCGTGGCGGTGAGCCACGGCACGCCGGCGGCGACGCGCGCGTGGTGCAAGACGCTCGGCGTTCCGGCGGGGGTGCGCGTCGTCGACGATCCCGACGGAGCGATCTATGCGGCCTGGGGCGTCGGGCTCACCACCCTACGCCACTTCGCCGGCTTTGATTCGCTCGCCGCCGTGACTCGGCTCGCGGCGCGCGGCGTGCGCAACCGCCACCCGAGTGGAAGCCGCTGGCAATCGGCGGCGGCGTTTGCCGTCGATCGAACTGGCGGCGTCGCGTGGGTGCACGTTCCGCGTCACGCGGGAGATTTACCGCTTCTCGCAAAGGCGCTTGCCGGCCGCGCCGACTAAGACGACTTCAGGATTTTTGGCGGATCGAAAAGTTTCCGGAGAGTTCGATTCGCGTTTCGCCTTGGTGAATCGTCGTGCGAGAAACCAATCGGATCGGTGCTGCCCGGTCGATCGCGTCGACTCGGATCGTATCGACGTCCTCGCTGTCTGCCACCGCGTCCAACCGCCCGACGCGTCGCAACACACGATGACGCGACCGAAGCGCGCCGCCCGTCAAACGGACAAACTCGCGGCGGCGATCAGCGCCTTCAGCTCCGGCACGCACGATCCGCAATTGGTTCCGGCGCGCAGCCTCGCACCGATGGCTTGGGCGGTCGATAGACCCTCTCGTTGAATCGCGGTGGTAATGCGATCGCGTCCGACGCCGAAACAGGCGCACACGATCGATCCTTCGGCCACCGTGCCGGCGGGCGTGCGTCCGGAGAGCAAGCTTAAGCGCTCCTCCGGTGACACCCCGGTCTTCTGAAAAAGCCCTTGCAGCCATGCGCGCGCGGGCAATTCCGGCGTCGGCGCAATAAACATACAACCGCTCAATCGACCCGCATCGATGCGCGCGGCGCGATAGCGGCCGACCTTCGCGTCGTTGAATTCGAGCCATTCGCCGTCCGCGCCGATCCATTCGCGCGCTCGCGCCGGCCAAGATGGCGGAGCCGCGTCCCCGGCCATTTCGTAGCGCCAGTATTCCTGACCCCTGACTCGCACTTGATACTCGCCATCCACGTGTGCGACGCGTTCGCGCGCGAGCAGGAATCCGTACCATCTCGCCGCGTAGGCTTCGACGCGTACCGGCGTGTGCTTGAACTCGGGTTGGCCGGAGATCGGATCGACGACGGGGTTCACCAGCGCGTCGGCGCGCGCTGAACGCGCGAGCGTGTCATTCCAATGAATCGGTACAAACACGGAGCCGATACGTTGATCGTCGCTCAGCTGTACGCGCGCGAGCATTTCGCCGTGGACCGACACGAGCCGCGCCAGCGCCCCGCCGGTCACGCCATAGGTGCGCGCATCGTCAGGATGGATCTCGACGTAGGGTTCGCCGATGTGCGCGAGCAAGCGCGGGGCACGCCCCGTGCGCGTCATCGTATGCCACTGATCCCGAACGCGACCGGTGTTGAGTGCCAACGGATATTGCGCGGTTCGCGGATTGACCGGCAAACGCGGCACGATCGGAATCATACGTCCCTTGCCGGACGGATGATGGAATCGACCGTCCGCGTAGAGGCGGTCGGTTCCGCCGGCGGAGCCGTCGCGCCCGGTCGCGTTCGCTCCACTGCTCTCGTGGGGCAGGCCATCGGGGCTGTTGCGTCGCACCGGCCATTGAACCGGCGCGAGCGCGTCGTACTCGGCGTCCGAAACGTCGGCGAGGCCACCGATGTCGAAGGCGCGCGCGCCGTTGTTCTCGAAGGCGGACAGGCGCGCATGCTCCCGAAAGATATCGGCCGCGCCGCGATACGGAAACTGCTCGGCGAATCCCAAGCGCTGCGCGACTTGCGTGACGATCCACCAATCGGGCCGCGCATCGCCCGGTGCCTCGAGAAACACACGCTGACGCGAAATGCGACGCTCCGAATTCGTCACGGTGCCGTCTTTCTC
>JBGPCS010000288.1:0-4212 GCA_041481875.1 Sulfurifustaceae bacterium | reverse complement strand
GATCGACATTCTGGTTTGCAACGCGGCATCGAACCCGCATTTCGGCTCGATGATGGATCTGCCCGATGAGATGTTCGACAAGACCATGCGCAACAACATTCTGAGCAACCTCTGGCTCTGTAAACTCGTTGCGCCGGAGATGCGCGCCCGGCAGGACGGCGCGATCATCATCGTCAGCTCCATCGGTGGATTGCGCGCGACGTCCGTGCTCGGGGTGTACGCGCTGTCGAAAGCCGCGGACATGCAGCTCGCGCGCAATCTCGCGCTCGAATACGGCAAGGACAACGTGCGCGTCAATTGCATCGCGCCGGGGCTGGTGAAGACGGATTTCGCCAAGGCGCTGTGGGAGAACCCGAAGCTGCTGGCGCAGCGCGAGGCCGACACACCGCTCAAGCGGATCGGCGAACCGGACGACATCGGAGGAATCGCCGTGATGCTCGCGTCACGGGCGGGCGCGTTCATCACCGGCCAAACGATCGTCGCCGACGGCGGCGTGACGATCGCTTAAGGGAACAAGACTACTGAAACCACAGATACACACAGATGAACACAGATTTGAGCGATAGGTCTTTTTTCTTCTTTCATCCGTGTTCATCTGTGTGCATCTGTGGTTCCTGATTAGCTAAGCGCTTTTGCGCGCCGCCGCCAGGCGCTCGAGTTCAGCCTTGCGGTCTTCGTTCACTTTCTTCGCGTGTACCCGTGCGCGCAGTTGTTCGAGGTAGGGCCCCGCCGCCGGAATGCGCGCGACGAAATCCTCGCCGTACACTTTCTTCGTCGACTGCGAGAGCAGCGGCAAAACCGCCAGCGCGCTGCAATCGGCGTAGGTCAACTCGGAGCCGGCGATGAAGGTGGCGAACTTCGCCGTCTGCGCCAGCGCCTTGATCCCTTTATCGAGATCTTCGCGCACGCGCTGCTTGGTCTCATCCGAGACCGATATGCCGAAGAAGACCTCCGGATATAGCCGCCGCGCCGGCAACTCCAGGTACAACTCGAGGAAATGAATCAGCTCCCGACACTTCGCCCGCTGAAACGGATCGCGCGGGTAAAGCGGCGGTTGCGGTTGCGTGTCCTCGAGGTACTCGACGATCGCTTGCGACTCGCACAGCACGCCGTGCGGGGTTCGCAAGAACGGCACCTTGCCGAGCGGACTGCCGGCGTCGATCGAGTCTTTGCCGGAACCGTGATGCTCCTCCTCGAACGGTATGCCCTTTTCGAGCAATGCTAACTTCACCTTGTTGTAGTAGTTACTGACGGGGAAACCGCAAAGCTTCAACATGTGGACTCCTTTGGTAAAAAAATAATTCAATCCGCGGATGAACGCGGATTACTATCGCAGATAAACGCAGATGAGCGGAAAGTTACCGAAATTCAGTTCCATCCGCGTTCATAGATCCAACCATCTGCGTTCATCTGCGGATTCTTTTCGACTAGTTGCGATACGACGGATCTTCCTTATCCAACAAGCGCAGCAACGGCGGCCAGTCGAGTTCGCCCATGCGCGAGTAGCCTTTCGCGACTTGCTCATAAACCCGATCGCACATCGATTGCGGCAGAAGATTCAGCTCGGCACCGCCCGCGAGCGCGGCGATCTGCATCTGGCACGCGCGCTCGAGGAAGAACATCCGCACGTACGCGGACGGAATCGAGTGACCGCACGCGAGCGTGCCGTGGTTGCGCAAGATCAGCACGTTCTTTTGCCCAAGATGGGCGACCAGCCGCTCGCGCTCCTCGAGATCGAGCGCGATGCCTTCATAGTCGTGGTAAGCCGTATCGTTGTACAGAGCCAGCGCGGTCTGGCTGATCGGGAGCAGCCCTTGTTTCTGCGCCGACACCGCAACGCCGGCGTTGGTGTGCAGATGCAGCACGCACTTCACGTCCTCGCGCACCGCGTGCACGGCGCTGTGAATGGTGAAGCCCGCCGGATTAACGTTGTAAGTCATATCGCCGACGATATTTCCGTCGAGATCGACCTTTACCAGCGACGAGGCGGTAATTTCGCTGAAGAGCATCCCGTAAGGATTGATCAAGAAATGCTTCTTCGGGCCCGGGACCGCGGCCGAGATGTGGGTATAGATAAGATCGTCCCAACCGTTGCGCGCGACCAGGCGATAACAAGCGGCGAGGTTGACGCGTGCCTCCCACTCGGCATCGGTCATGTCTTTCGGTCGGTACGTGGGTTTCGAAGCGACGACGGCGTTCATGACTAACCTCCGGATGCAAACTCAGGGATACCGCTGCAAGTTAGCATCGGGAAGGTCGCACGACAACCGGCCTGCCCACCATTAGAAGGTCGTTGCGAACACGGCCGCCACGCACCCGCGCGGGACCGCATTGCGGAATGTAATCCTCGGCAATTTTTGGGGCGATGGGCCGAGCCGGCCCCAACGTGGCGGGCCCCTGCGCATGGGTATAAAATTCCGCGCCTTCCCATCCTCAACCACGTCAACCACCGGCCTGTGGAGGGCCAGAAACCCATGAACATAGCCGAGCTACAGGCGACGGCCAAAGCGATGGTCGCAAAGGGCAAAGGCCTGATCGCCATGGACGAGAGCGGACCGACCATTGCTAAGCGCTTCAAGCAGTACAGCATCGACAATACCGTCGAGAATCGCCGTGCGTATCGGGAGCTGATCCTGAAAACGCCGGACCTCAACAAGTACATCAGCGGCGCCATCCTGTTCGACGAAACCATTCGCCAGTCCACGTCGGAAGGCGTGCCGTTTGCGAAATACATGGAGCGTCTGGGGATTATTCCGGGCATCAAGGTCGACGCGGGTGCGAAGGACTTGGCCAGCTTCGCCGGCGAAAAGGTTACCGAGGGCCTCGACGGCCTGCGCGAGCGGCTCGCCGAATATCGCGGCATGGGAGCGCGTTTCGCCAAGTGGCGGGCGGTGATCGCGATCGGCGACAGCATCCCGACGCGCACTTGTATCGAAGCTAACGCCCACGCGCTCGCGCGATACTCCGCGCTCTGTCAGGAAGCGGATATCGTGCCCATCATCGAACCGGAGGTGCTCATCGACGGTAATCACACGCTCGAGCGCTGCTACGGCGCGAGTGTAGAGGCGTTACGCGCGGTATTTCGTCAACTCGCCGAACAGCGCGTCGCCTACGAAGGAACGATCCTGAAGGCGAGCATGGTGATCTCGGGACTGGACGCGAAGCCGCGCGCGAACGTAGATCAAGTGGCGGACGCGACCGTGCGCTGTCTGCTCAACGCGGCCCCGCCGGCGTTGCCGGGCATCGTGTTTCTGTCCGGCGGACAAGGCAACGAAGAGGCGACCGCGCATTTGAACGCGATGAACGCGCGTCATCCGAACCTCTCTTGGCCGCTCACGTTCTCGTACTCACGGGCGCTGCAACAGCCGGTGATGGACGCGTGGCGCGGCAATCCGGCGAACGCGGCGGCGGCGCAGAAGCAACTGCAGCGACGCGCGCGCTTCAACTCGCTGGCGGCAACCGGCGGCTATCAACCGCAAATGGAACGCGAAGCGGCGTGACTCGACGAAATCCGCACACCATTATCCGACGGCAGGCGCTGGGGCACGCCGGCCGTCCGAACCACAGGTAGTTTGACAAAAAACCCAAGGAGGCAACATGACGCCCGATCAAATCGCGCTCGTACAAACCAGTTGGCAACAGGTCGTACCCATGAAAGACCAAGTCGCGCAGCTCTTCTATCAGAAACTGTTCGAGCTCGACCCTAAACTCGAAACGCTTTTCAAGAACGACATAACCCAACAGGGCCGTAAACTAATGACGATGCTCGATACCGCGGTGCGCGGCTTGACGAATCCCGCCTCCATCGTCCCAACCGTCCGTGAATTGGGCAAACGACATGTGGGCTACGGCGTGAAGGACAAAGATTACGACACCGTCGCCACCGCGTTGCTATGGACGCTCGAAACCGGCCTCGGCCCGAAATTTACGCCCGATACCCGCAGCGCCTGGGTTGCGGTGTACGGCGTGCTGGCGGGGGCGATGAAGAAGCAGTAGCGAGGTATTCCGAAGCACCGGATCGGCCTCGGAAGAGCGGCGGAGCGTTCGGCTCAGGATGCCTGAACGCTCCGGTTTGCTTCGCGCGCAGAGCCGTCCGGGCAGTGACACATTTGATTTGTTTCATGCCAAGGCCCTAGGGAAGCTCTGAATAAGTCCCCAAAGCTATTTCTCACCGCAAAGGCGCAGAGGACGCAAAGGGTTTTCTCGATAAAT
>JBGPCS010000287.1:0-4236 GCA_041481875.1 Sulfurifustaceae bacterium | reverse complement strand
GATCCGGTTCGTGTACCTCGCCCTGCGCTTTTGGATTGGACTTCCTTCAGACAGCACCTTGCGATGATGCCCTTGTCCTTCTCCTAGCCTTCGGCTCTTCCTATACCTGGCACGGGGACTTGCACCCGGTAAGTTCTGTGCCATGCCCGGCACACACGCCACCTTCAGCGGCGCGCTTCAGCGCGTCCGCTGGAAGGTAAAGTTATATTCCGTATTGACCAAATAACGAACCACACGAAGCCGATAGTAAAGATGGGAAATCCGAGATACATAAGACTGACAGTGAGTTTCTGGAAACTTGCTACCCACGGATCGAGATCTTTTAACTGAGCATAGACTCTCGTTATTGTCAGGTATCCCGCGAGATGCATAGCTGCCCCGAACAACATAAGAAAGCTTGGCGTATTTCGAATTTTCCAAAATAGCCACGCACCCGCAAGCAGCTGCATAGCAAGCATGTAAGGCATCAAATGTGCCAAAGAGCGAAGAAAATCAGAAATTGTATCCATGTGTCCTTAAGGAATATAACTTAATTTAGACCGCTTCATGCTAGGGGGGCGATGCGGTCTAAGTCAAACCGACCTTGCTGGCGGGTCTACGAATACTGCTAAAAAAGCTTGCCGTTACATTTTAGAGACGCCTAAAATCTTGCGGATGGAAACCCTCGCTCAATCCGCCGGTAAGCCGCGGCTACTGGACCAAGTCCGGGAGCAAATTCGCGTGCGGCATTACTCGATACGTACCGAGCAGGCCTACGTGGATTGGTGCCGGCGGTTTATTTTGTGGAATGACAAACGTCATCCGCGCGAGATGGGGGCGACGGAGGTCGAAGCGTTTCTGTCGCATTTGGCCACCGAGCGCAACGTGTCGGCCTCGACGCAAAACCAGGCGAAGGCGGCGTTGCTGTTCCTATATAAGGAAGTGCTGGCCGTCGAGTTGCCGTGGCTGGCAAAGATAACCAGTGCCAAGCGCAGCGAGCGATTGCCCGTCGTGCTTACCGCCACTGAGGTGCGCGCGCTGTTGCTGGAACTTAACGGCACGATGTGGCTGTTGGCGAGCCTGCTGTACGGTACCGGCATGCGCGTGCTCGAAGGCGTGCGGCTGCGCGTCAAGGACGTTGAGTTCGCGCGCCGCGAGATCATCGTGCGCGAGGGCAAGGGCAACAAGGACCGCGTCACGGTGTTGCCGGAGAATTTGATGCTACCGCTAAAGGAGCAATTGGTTCGCGCGAAGCAGTTGCACGATCAAGACCTGAAGGCGGGGTTTGGCGATGTGTACCTGCCCGACGCGCTGGCGCGCAAGTATCCGAGCGCCGGTAAGGCGTGGGGCTGGCAATATGTATTCCCATCGACACGGCTATCGATCGATCCGCGCTCGGGCGCTGAACGACGGCATCACTGCTACGAACAGACGATACAAAAGGCGGTGTCGCTCGCCGCGAAACGTGCGCGCCTCGTCAAGCCGGTGTCGCCGCACGTGCTGCGCCATTCGTTCGCGACCCATATGCTGCAGGCGGGGTACGACATTCGCACTGTCCAAGAGTTGCTCGGCCACAAGGATTTGAACACGACCATGATTTACACGCACGTGCTGAATCGCGGCGGCCGGGGCGTGGTGAGTCCGCTCGATCAGTTGTGAGCGCGCTCGCGACGGAGGCTCTGATTTATTACCCCTCTCCCGGAGAGAAAGGGAATTGATTAGAAATGTAGGGTGGGTTAGCGTTTTTTGCGTAACCCACCGGGCGCTGCACCGTAACACCACGCATTTCTTAGTGAGTGCCTGGCGGCACGGTTGGTGGGTTACGGCACAAACTACGCGCCTAACCCACCCTACAATTGAGGATGGAACCGTCTAAGTAAGCGCCATTCGGGCCCGATTTGATTGCGCGAGATTACCTATGAATGACACCAGCACGGAAGTTGCCCGGTTCGTGCGCGAGCGCTACGCCGGTATGTCCGGTGCAACCCGCGTCATGATGGGCTCCGACATGTTCGAGATGGCGCGAGCGATGGCCCTGGCGTCGTTTCCGCCCGGGCTGACCGAGCGCGAAACGCGCCGGCGCTTGTGCGAGCGTTTCTACGGTACGCTCGCCGAGCGTGTATTCGGCGAGAGTCCGGCGAAGTCTTGAACGAGACATTGTTTCGCCAAGCTGCCCGAATCGATTCGCGGTGAAATTTCTTATCGTCGGTCCCGCCTGGGTCGAGGACGATGGATGCAAGAGAGCAATATCGACGCGGGACTCACAGCCTAAGTGGCTACAAAATCTAACCGCAAGTCAGTACTGTTATTGCATGGGGCGTAAGATGATTATTTGGGAGATAGGAAAATCTTTTCTGCGTACACTTGTGACGGTTGGCCTTATGGCGGTGGGTGTATATTTATTCTTTCTGTCACTTCAGCTCTTCTTTATTTTTTCGAAACCATTCTTAGGGATCTTGAGTTTTGTAGGAGCTTGGATCCTCTTTCCTCTGGGCGGAAAACTATTAGACCGATGGGATGCTGAGTAGAGTGAACTTGAGCAGTCTTCAGCGCTATAAGTTACCTGTGACGCAATGGCGCGGCCGAAATTCTCGCGCTAGTGATCGAGCTTGCAGCGCCTCCTATGACGCCTAACGCTTACGCTGCGCTGCCGCCGCAGCCCGCGCTGCGGGAACCCAAAGGTGTACAACCTTGAGCGATAACTTGTCTCGCCAACCTGCACGAATCGATTCAAGGTGAAATTTCTCATCGTCGGTCCCGCCTGGGTCGGGGACATGGTGCTGGCGCAGAGCTTGTTCAAGCTGCTGAAGAGCCGCGCGCCGAACGCATGCATCGACGTGCTCGCGCCGGCGTGGACGCTGCCGCTGCTCGCGCACATGCCGGAGGTCGAGGAAGCGATCGCGCTGCCGTTTCGGCACGGCGAGCTGATGCTGGGCGAGCGCGTGCGCATCGGCCGCACACTGCGCGCGCGCCGGTACGATCAAGCGATAGTGCTGCCGAACACGCTCAAGTCGGCGGTGCTGCCGTTCGCGGCGCGCATTCCGCGTCGCACCGGATTTCGCGGCGAATGGCGTTACGGTCTTCTGACCGACATGCGGCGGCTCGATTCCGCGCGGCTTCCGCGCACCGTCGATCGTTTTATCGCGCTCGGTCTCGAGCCGAACGAGCCGTTGCCGGCCGATATTCCGGCGCCGCGACTCGCGGTGAAGCCGCGCGACGTCGACGCGGCGCTCGCGCGCCTCGGCGTCCCGCGCCCGACCCAACCGGTGCTGGCGCTTTGCCCCGGCGCGGAATACGGACCGGCGAAGCGCTGGCCGATGGAATATTTCGCCGAGGTCGCGCGCGAACGCTTGGCGCAAGGCTGGAGCGTGTGGCTCTACGGCTCCGAGCGCGACGCCAACGTGACCGGCCAGATCAACCGGCTCGCGAACCGCGGCTGCCTCGATCTCGCCGGCCGTACCACGCTCGGCGAGGCGATCGATCTGCTGTCGCTCGCCGCCGCAGCCGTGAGCAACGATTCCGGGCTCATGCATGTCGCGGCCGCGCTCGGCCGGCCGCTCGTTGCTATTTTCGGTTCCTCCGACCCGCGGCATACGCCCCCGCTCGGCACGCGCGCGGAAGTTTTGTACCTCGGCCTGTCGTGCAGCCCATGCTTCGAGCGCGAATGTCCCCTCGGCCATCTGCGCTGCCTGTATGATATTCCCCCGCAGCGGACGCTTTCGGCGCTGCAAGAGGTTTACCCGGTTGGCTAGAAACCCGTCTGATGTAGGTTCGGTGCAGCCGCGCGAGCGGCGGGTGAATCGGGGGTTTCGCACTGCCTGCACTTGCTGTACAGGGACGTACGAATGCCGCGAGCGCAGGTGCTACACAAGGATGTGTTAATGTCGCGGGCGCAGGACGCGCAGGAGCGACACGCGCAAGAGCGGCGCAACGTACATGCGCGCCGCTGAAAAGGTGCAGCAGATTATGTTGCACCCCGGGCAGCAACAACAAAATATTATTTTGGTGGGTTGCGCGTAGCCTGCCCCCGCGAAGGCGGGGGCTCCACCCACCCTACATGAGATCTTTCCAAGGATTGTTTCCGATGCCGAATACCGCGGCGTCATTTCCGTGAAAACGCAATCCCAAAACGTGTAGCCTGGATGGAGCGAAGCGGAATCCAGGTTGTCGGAACGATTCCCGGATTGCGGCGCGGCGCGCCTTCATCCGGGCTACTTGGAATTATCGAGTGAGTGATTTTTCTGAAATGGATTCCCG
>JBGPCS010000286.1:0-4249 GCA_041481875.1 Sulfurifustaceae bacterium | reverse complement strand
TTCTCCGCCGCTGCGATCATCAGGGCGGTGTGGCCATCGTTACCTGCTCGATTGACGTCAGCGCCGCGCTCGATCATCCGTTCGAGCGCGCCGGTGTCCCGCTCGGCGATGGCGCGACTCCACGCGTCGGTGCCGTTCGCCGGCGCCACCGCCCAAACCACGGCCGCCACAAACAGCGACAGCAACCACCGCCGCGCCGCGCGACGCGCCGTGAAATCGCGTCGATCGGGTGTCACGGTTGTCGCGGCGGACGAAGAATGGGCGGATCAGCTCGCTACAGGAAGCGCGCCAACACGAGACCGACCGCGAGTAACGCGCCGTGCGCGCACGCGGCGGCGATCGTCTGCTGGATCGGAACGCGCAGTTGTCCCGGCGTATGCGCGTCACGGAACAACCCGCGAGCCGCCGCTACGCTGAACGGCACGGCGAATAGCGCCAACAGCGCGCTCGGGGGCAAAGCGCGGAACACGACGGTACCGACGAGCCAGACGTAAGCGGCCGCCGCGACCAGCACGTAGCCCTTGCTCGCCTGTTCGAGCGGCAATCGCACGACCCAGTGGCGCTTCCCGCTTCGCGCGTCGGCGGTTCGGTCGGGAAACTGATTCATGTACAGAATGTTCGCCACCAGCAACGCGTACGATACGGCGGCCGCGATCGGCGTGAAGTGCAAGCCGCCGCGCTGCACGTAGTCCGCCCCAACGACGACGAGACCGAAGCCGAACGCGACGCAAAGCTCGCCGGCCCCGCGGCTATTCAGCTTTAGCGGCGGCGCGGAATACGCCCAGCCGATGAAAAGCCCGGCCGCGCCGATGATGTAAAGGCCCCGACCGAAGGAGCGCGCGAGCACCAGTCCAACAACGATCACCACAATGAACAACAGCGCGCCGAAGCCGGCAACCTGCCGTTCGGTCAAAACGCCGTTCTGAATGAAGCGGCTCCCGCCGGTGTAGGGAAATACGCGCTCACTATTGATCGCGTCGGTGCCGTTGCGCGCGTCGTAGTAGTCGTTGATCACGTTGATGCCGGCGTGCGCCAGGAGCGCGAGCACGAGCGTCTTCACCGCGAGCGTCGCGGAAACGTAACTGCCGCTTCCAAATACGGTCGCGAATCCGATCAGGCACGCGATCAACGTCACGCTCAGGAACGCCGGGCGCGTCGCGAGAAAATAGCGCAGTATCGGATTGGGCAAATCGGCCAGCGTCGGTTCTTGCGAACGCACGATGTGTCTCCTTCGGTGGAATAGTCCCTGTCATGCTAATCGAGCAACGTCATGGCCGCTACGTTCGGCAGGCTGCGGCAAGCGCACGCAGCGTAACCATCGCATCGGTCGATATCTTGAGCAAACTACCTGGTATTGTGTTCTACCCATCGCGTGGTTTCGACACGCTCCTCTTTCTTCCAGAACGGCGCTCGTGTCTTTAGCTCTTCGATCAAGTACCGGCACGCGTCGAACGCGGCCGCGCGGTGCGCCGCCCACGCCGCAACGAGGACGATCGGATCGTTCGGCTGCAACGCGCCGACGCGGTGAATGACGAGCGCATCGGCAATCGGCCAGCGGCGCTTCGCTTCCTCGACGATACGCTCGAGATGCTTTTCCGTCATACCGGGATAGTGTTCGAGCGTCATCCCGTGGACCGCCGCGTCCTCGTTGACGTCGCGCATGGTGCCGACGAAGGTCACCATCGCGCCGTACTTGCCTTCGCGTTTCAGCGTCTGCTCTTGATAGCGGCGCAACTCGCTCGGCGGGTCGAACGCGGCGGTGCGAATCTCGATCGTCACGTTGATCTCCTGCGACGGGTGTGGGACTTTGTCAGCCCCGGCAACGCGGACCATCATACCGCCACACAACCGCGCGGCCAAACGCAGCACGGGCCGCGTCGGCCCGTGCGCGGTCGCACATCTTTAAGAAGCTTATTCCGTGACGACGATGGAGATCTTGTCGCTGAGTACGGCGGGCTCGTGCGGAACATGCAGCTTGTCCCCGAGCACCAACTGCAAGGTGTGCTTGCCGGGTGCGAGCTTGATGGTGGCCTCCGTCTGGCCCTTTCCGAAGTGGCGGTAGTTGTCATCCGATGGGATCGGTTTGTCCAACGGCGGCGCGCTCGCGTCGACCACCAGATGATGATGGCCGGTGTCCGCGAGGTCGATGCCCGCCGGCGCGATGCCCATGCCGCTCAATCCCATGACGACCTTGACCGGGCCTTTGATGGTTTCACCGTCCTTGGGCGAAATAATGTAGACCTTCGCTCCCGCCGGCGACGCGGTCCGGCCAGCCGGCGCCGCCGGTGCGATGTGAGAGGCGGAAAATGAGGAAACACTAGAGACCAGAAACGCAGCGCCGACAGCCGCCGCCAGTGAAGACGTTTTCTTCATTGTTTTATCCTGCGAGTTGATGGCTCGACATAACCGCCCGGTCAGATCCGAGCGGCGCCCCGTCGAGTGGAACGTATGCTACTTGATTACGCCGTACGCGGCGAGTTGCGGGCGGGTTTCTCTCCCGCCTGTTCGGTCTTGCGGCCGGTGCTCTCGTACCAAAGATCGTGATGCTCCTTCGCGAACTCGACGCTGACGCGCCCGCTCACCATGCCGGGAAGCGCGCCCTCGACACCCCACGCGCCGAGATACATGTGACCGAGCATCAGCGCTAGCCAAAATATTCCCGCGAGAGCGTGAATCACGTTAGAGGTCTGCATGCCTTCGCGCGACAGCCCGAACATGGGGAAGTCCATCACGATACCGGTGATGCTCACGGCGCAACCGAGGACGACCAGACCCAACCAGAAGGTGATGTATTTTTCGCCGGGATTGATGTGTCCGGCGTGCGGATGACCGCCGCCGAAAAAGCCGCCGCCCCGGCGCAACCACTCCCCATCCACTTTCTGATCGGGCAGCGCGTAGCGGATCCACGCGACGATCTCGAGCAACACGCCGATCACGAAGAACGGCCCGATATAGTTATGCAGCGCGATGGCGACGTTGGCGTAACTGCTGAAGCCGGCATATCCCATCAGCGGAATCAGAACCGAGCGCCCGAACAGCAAACTTAGCCCCGTGATCGAGAGCACGATGAACAACACCGCCGTGTACCAATGTAAGACGCGCTCGGCCATGCTCCAGCGCTCGACGCTGCGACCCGATGGCGGCTGGCGCAACCGCACCCGCCCGCGCACGATCGCGAACGCGAGAATCGCGCCGACAACGATCGCGAGCAGCCAGGTGTCGATGCTCTCCACCGGCCCATCGCGCAGTTGCCGCCAGTTCTGGCCGCCGTTCTGGATCAGCACGTTTGTCGTATAGGGACCGGACGCCGCGGTATAGCCTTCGTAACCCTGGCGCACCGCGCGCCAATAGTTCGCGCGCGGATTGCTCTGCTGATCGGCGGCACCCGCTGCTTCACGCGCGCCCTGCTGGGCGTGCGCGACGTTGATGGCGACGTACAGGTAACCGGTGAACGGCAGCGTCAGCGCGCCGACGAGAATGGCGGCGAAGCTCCACGTCATCGCTCGGCGGCGGCGGGACCAACGATTTTTAACCTCGGAACCTTCACCAGCCATCCGGCTTCTCCTCGTCAGTGGTCTTGCTGCGTAAGCGCCAATCGATTGCGGAGCGATTTTTCCAGTTGTGGGGAAGTTTGCGTGTCCCAGCTCTTCTTCGCGTCCGCATAGGGGCCATCCTGAAGCGCGGGCCTGGAACAACCAGCCACAACAAGCAGCGTTACCAAAGATATCGCCATCGCTCTTGCGGGTAAGCGCGACTTTGGCATTGCCTGCAAGCTCAGCGATCCGTCTGCACTAGATTGAAACGCGCGACCAGCCGCTCCTGCTGCTGCGGAGACTGCTGCTTCTCGATCAACGGATCGATCGCACCTTTGTACACGCCCGGCTTGTGCAGCGTGACGTCCGAGGAATTCGAGCAACCGCTCACCGCAAACGCGACTATTACAACGCCAAGCATTACCGACTTTATGCGCATTGCCATCTCCCAGGAGACGCCGCTTGTGGCACCCTAAGCCTTGTACGCCGTCTCCCAACCCCACGTCTGCGGACGGCCGCCGCGTTTCAACACGCGCTTGCGATAGATGTCGGCGACGATGTCGCCGTCGCCCGCAACCAGCGCCTTAGTTGCGCACATCTCGGCGCAGAGGGGGAGCTTGCCTTCGGCGATACGATTGCGGCCGTACTTTTTGAATTCGGCGGGCGAGTTGTCCTCTTCCGGGCCGCCGGCGCAGAACGTGCACTTGTCCATCTTG
>JBGPCS010000285.1:0-4250 GCA_041481875.1 Sulfurifustaceae bacterium | reverse complement strand
GTGTGACGACATGCGGGCTGCGCAACCGTGCCTGGGCCTGAGCCTCGGCGCGGAAGCGGCCCAGCGCTTCGGCTTGATGGCAATAGGGGCGACCCAATACCTTGAGCGCCACCTCGCGATCGAGCTCAGTGTCGCGCGCGCGATAAACCTGGCCGATGCTGCCGCCGCCCAACCGATCGAGCACCAGGTATCGATCGATGCGGGTGCCCGGCTCGAAAGGTTGATCATGCCCGCTGCTCTTCGCCGCGGGCGCAGGATTGATGCGCCGCGTCGCGACGTTCTGACTCAAAACAACCGTGTTGCCCGTTTGCATGCGGGTATCGGCATCCCCTGCGGATTTTTGTCTATATAATGACCGGTGAACCCGGTGCCCCGTAGTTAACTATAGATACGAGGGCAGGTTTGGCTAACGACCGATGATAGAAGCCGAGCGGAACCGGACAGACGGCGGGCTGCAGCAGTACGGCGCGCCGGTAACTTGACGCGGCGCAATCGCCCGATCAGCGTTGTCTAGCGGAGCAACTTCGAAGCATTTCTCCTATGCCCATTAGTCCAGTCACGGAAATTATCGACGATCTCAAGCGCGGGCGCTTGGTGGTGTTGATGGACGACGCCGATCGGGAAAACGAAGGCGACCTCATCATCGCCGCCGAGCATGTGACGCCGGCGGCGATCAACTTCATGGCCACGCACGGTCGCGGATTGATCTGCATGCCGATCACCGTGGAGCGCGCGCGCCAACTCAATCTCGCGCCCATGGTCGCCGTAAACCGAGCGCCGCACGGGACGAACTTTACGGTGTCCATCGAAGCGGCCGAAGGCGTGACGACCGGCATCTCCGCGCACGATCGTGCCCACACGATCCGCGTCGCCGCCGCGCCCAACGCCAAGCCCGAAGACCTGGTGCAGCCCGGACATGTCTTCCCGTTGATCGCGGAGCCCGGCGGGGTGCTCGCGCGCGCCGGACACACCGAGGCGTGCTGCGATCTCGCGCGGCTCGCCGGGCTCGTGCCGTGCGCGGTGCTCTGCGAAATCATGAACGAAGACGGCGGCATGGCGCGGTTGCCGGAGCTGGTCGAGTTCTCGGAGCGACACGGCCTCAAGATCGGAACCATCGCCGACCTCATTCGCTATCGGATGGAGAACGAATCGAGCGTCGAGCGGGTCGGTGAGTGCAGCTTGCCGACCGAATTCGGCGATTTTCGCTGTATCACTTACCACGACGATATCGGCGATTCGAACCATCTCGCGCTGGTGCGCGGCGACGTTCGCCGCGAATGGCCGCTGCTCGTGCGCGTGCACGTACAAGAGAGTCTGCTTGACCTCATTACCGCCGCGCACCGCCCCGGCAGCAGTTGGACGTTGCGCCGCGCGCTTGAGCGGGTAGCACGCGAAAGCGCCGGCGTCGTCGTCGTGATTCAGCAGCAGGAATCGCTCGATGAGCTGGTGCATCGAGTGCGCCAGGTCGAAGAGCGTCCGGAGAATCGGGAGGCGCCAGCGTCGCGCCGCGGACGCGTGGAGATGCGCACGTACGGTCTCGGCGGGCAGATTCTCGCGGACCTCGGTGTCGGCAAGATGCGCGTGCTCGGCCACGCGATGAAGGCACCGGCGATGTCTGGTTTTGGTCTCGAGATCGTCGAGTACATCGAAGACCCCGAAGCGGCGGCCGGCCACGTCAAGGCGTTACGATGACCGACGTGAAGGCGCTGCAGGGCGAGCTGAATGCGCGCGATCTCCGTTTCGGCATCGTGCTGTCTCGATTCAACGAACTGGTGGGCGAGCAACTGCTCGCCGGCGCCGTGGAGACGCTGACCGAGCACGGCGCCGAGCGCAGTCGCATCGATGTCGTGCGCGTGCCGGGCGCCTTCGAGATTCCGCCGACGCTCAAGGTGCTCGCCGTCGGCGCGAAGTATGACGCGCTGATCGCGCTCGGCGCGGTGATTCGCGGCGACACGCCCCATTTCGACTACGTGGCGGGCGAGTGCGCGCGCGGCGTAGCGCAGGTGAGCGCGGAACACGCGTTGCCGGTCGCGTTCGGCGTGCTGACGGTGAATACGCTCGAGCAAGCGCTCGCGCGCGCCGGCGCGACCCAAGGCGGCAACAAGGGTGCGGAAGCCGCGCTCGTCGCAATCGAGATGGCCAATTTGTTTAAACGGCTGCGCGCGCCGTGAGCGATACCGGCCAAGGTCTGAAGGGCGGTCGACATAAGGCGCGCCGTTCGGCGGTGCAGGCGTTGTACCAGTGGCAATTGACGCGTCAGGCGCCGGCCGATATCGAGCTCAACTTCCTCGCGGACGATTCGCTCAAGGATATCGATCTCGAATACTTTCGCCATTTGGTACGCGAGGTACCGGCGCATATTCCGGAGCTCGACGGTTTTCTCGCGCCGCACATCGACCGCCGCATCGCGGAGATCGATCCGGTGGAGCGGGCGATTCTGCGCCTCGGCGCGTTCGAGCTGGAGTTCCATCGCGAGATTCCGTATCGCGTCGTTTTGAACGAAGCGGTGGAGCTCGCCAAGACGTTCGGTGCGGAGCAGGGCCACAAATATGTAAACGCCGTTCTCGATCGCGTGGCGCTCGATCTCCGCGGCGCGGAGATCAACGCGCAGAAGTGATGCATCGGAAAGTATGAGATCGCATCAACGAACGTACTTACCCTCTCCCAGCCAAAGAAACACACGCGCGAGCGCGTATCGGCTCGCTTCCCTCTCCCTCCGGGAAAAGGGATGGAGATGAGAGACGAAACCGATTTCGCTTCGCGGGAGAAGGACGGGGTGAGGGAGAATGCGCCGGACTGCCACATCCCTCACCCTCAAATCTTACGAATCGCATCAGCGAACATACTCCCCCTCTCCCTCCGGGAGAGGGATGGGGTGAGGGACGGCGCACCGAACTGTCGCAAACCTTATAAATCGCATCAGCGAACATACTCCCCCTCTCCCTCCGGGAGAGGGATGGGGTGAGGGACGGCGCGTCGAACTGTCGCATCCCTCACCCTCATTCCCTCTCCCGGAGGGAGAGGGAGGCGAGCCGAGGCGCGCTCCGGAGCGCGCACTGTGTAATATCGGGCTGGCTTCCGTTGGCCAGGGGGGGAGCTTTACACTGCTCCCCATGGCGACAAGAAAAACCAGAAGCCGGCGACGCGCCCCTATCGGGCGCAAACTGCACTCCAAACCCCGATCGCGCGCTATTGTCTCTCGCCGTCGGCCGCTGGTCGGTTTCATCGGCGCCGGCAACATGGCTCGCAGCCTGGCGGGCGGGCTCATCGCGAACGGTTGGCCGGCGACGCGCATCGTGCTATCGGACCCCGACCCTTCTCAGCGCAAGACGGTGGAAGAGCACCTGAAGGTCAAAACCTACGCCAGTAACGCCGACGTCGTTGAACAAGCTCAAATATTAGTGCTAGCGGTCAAACCGCAGACGATGCGGGTGGTAGCCATCGAGATCGCGCCGATTGTGCAGACGACGCGGCCCCTCATCATTTCAATCGCAGCGGGCATACGCGTCGACAATCTCCAACGCTGGTTAAATGTAGCAATTCCGCTCGTACGCGCGATGCCCAACACGGCGGCGCTCGTCGGTTCCGGAGCCTCTGGGCTCTATGCAAACCCGCTCGTGAACGAGCGCATGCGCGCGGTGGCCGAATCGATCCTGCGCACGGTCGGGGTCGTGGTTTGGCTCAAAGACGAATCGCTACTGGACGTCGTGACGGCGCTGTCCGGGAGTGGACCGGCGTATTTTTTTCTCGTGATGGAAGCGCTCGAGCACGCCGCGACAGCTGAGGGGCTCGACGCCGCCACCGCTCGTTTGCTCACGTTGGAAACCGCCCTCGGCGCCGCTAAATTGGCGATCGAGAGCGGCGAGAAGCCGGCGACGCTGCGAGCGCGCGTCGCGTCTCCGGGAGGTACGACCGAGCGCGCACTAAAAATCCTCGAGGACGGTGGGCTGATGCCGTTGTTCCATCGCGCCGTGCGCGGGGCGACGGAGCGCGCGCGCGAGTTGGCCGATATGTTTGGGGAGGGCGGATGACGTACTTCAACCAGGCAGGACTTTATCTCGTGCAGGTAATATTCGGGTTTTACATCCTGCTCGTGTTGCTGCGACTGTTGTTTCAGATGGTGCGGGCCGATTTTTACAATCCGTTCGCGCAATTCATCGTCACGCTCACGCAACCGCCGCTTAAGACCCTGCGTCGTTTCATCCCGGGATTCTTCGGCATCGATTTCGCCACCGTGGTGTTCTTGGTCG
>JBGPCS010000284.1:0-4259 GCA_041481875.1 Sulfurifustaceae bacterium | reverse complement strand
GGCCTGACGAACCCGTTTCTGAGCGAAGTGTTGAGCGAGCAGGCCGGCGAGCTGCGCGATTCGGTCGAGTTTCTGCGCGGCGCCGCCGATCCCTTCGACCGCGCGGCTTATCTCGCCGGGCGGCAAACGCCGGTGTTCTTCGGATCGGCGATCAACAACTTCGGCGTGCGCGAGCTGCTCGATGCGTTCGTCGAGCACGCACCGGGCCCGCTCGCGCGCGATGGCGGCGCGCGCGTCGTGGCGCCCGAGGAAGAGCGGTTCAGCGGTTTCGTGTTCAAGATTCAGGCGAACATGGATCCGAAGCATCGCGACCGGGTCGCGTTCGTGCGCGTAACGTCGGGGCGCTACACCAAGGGCATGCGGCTTTATCAGGTGCGTACCGAGCGGGAGGTGCAGGCCACGAGCGCGATCACCTTCATGGCGCGCGAGCGCGAAGCGGTCGACGAAGCGTACGCCGGAGACATTATTGGCTTGCACAATCACGGCACCATTCAAATCGGCGACACGTTCACCGAGGGCGAGACGCTCAAGTTCAGCGGCGTGCCGGACTTCGCGCCGGAACTGTTCCAGCGCGTACTGCTCGCCGATCCGTTGCGCATGAAGGCGCTGCAAAAAGGTCTCGACCAGTTGAGCGAGGAGGGGGCGACACAGGTTTTTCGCCCGGTCATCGGCAACGATTTGATCCTGGGAGCGGTGGGCGCGCTCCAGTTCGACGTCGTCGCGTGGCGCCTGAAGCACGAATACGGCGTCGAGTGCCGTTACGAGACGGTCGACGTCGCCACTGCCCGTTGGATCGGAATCGAGCCCGCGCGTCTCAAGGAATTCCGCGCGCAATACGAAGCGCGTCTCGCGCTCGACCGCGCCGGCGATCTGGTTTATCTCGCGCCCTCCGCGGTAAATCTCAAGCTCACCATGGAACGCTGGCCGCACGTCGTCTTTCGCGCGACGCGCGAGCACCGATAAGACGTCGAAAAGTCCTTCTGGACTTTTTCAACTCCGCGGCGCGGCGCATGTCCCCCCGCACTCCGTCGTGTCAAACACTGGCGTGCTTGAAACATGCGCGGTACTTCGATGTGCCGCGTCAGCGGTGCGACGACCTGCTGATTTCCCGCTGTTTTGCCGCGTCCGCGCACGTCGCGCCAAAAAATTGACGCGGGCACGCGCGTTGCTTTCTCACTGTTCAACCAGCTTAACAGGGAGGCAACATGAAAAGGGACAAACGCATCGCGCACCCGCGCCACCGCATCCGCAGCTCGAAGCGGTCTCTCGCGGCAACACTGTTCACGATCGCCTTACTCAGCTTCGCAACCGCGCGCGCGGATGAGTTGAGCTTGATCGTCAACGGCAAGGCGATCCACTTCAACGAGAAACCCGGCATACACTACAACGAGAGCAATTGGGGCGCGGGATTCCAGTTCGACTTTGGCGGCAAAAGCGATCCGTGGGTGCCGTTCGCCACTGGTTCCGGTTTCATCGATTCGAACAGCAATTCGTCCTATTACGCCGGCGGCGGTATCATGCGCCGCTATTTTCTGTCGGAAGGCAATTCGCGTTTGCATGCCGATTTAGGCATGGTCGCCTTTGCCATGATCCGCAAGGGCTTCAAAAATGGCGATCCGTTTCTCGGTGTGTTGCCGGCGTTTTCGATCGGCAGCGACAACGTGTCCGTCAACGTGACGTTCATCCCGCGCGTGGAGCCGAAAGCGGTTCCGCTGTTGTTCTTCCAGCTTAAGATCAGTTTGAATACCTTCTCGAAGTAACCGCCGCGCTATCGCGGCGTCCACACGAGAATCACACCGCCACCGTCGACTAGTTTCGTTTCCGATTGATCGGATACCGGCCACGCGGCCGATAAAACGGCAGCATCAATATTCCGCCTAGCCGTTCGGTTCGCAACGGGTCGCGCAATTCCTTTAGCCCGATCGTCATGCGCTCATGACCGGCGTCCGGCTGATCCCGGTACGTACCGAACAGGTGGTCCCACCACGGCAGATTGAAACCGAAGTTGCTGTTGGTTTCGTGCGCCTCGGCAGAATGATGGACCCGGTGCATGTCCGGCGTCACCACGATTCGCCGCAGCCAACGATCGAGCGCGACCGGCAGACGCACGTTGCCGTGGTTGAACATGGACGTCGCGTTTAGCAGCACTTCGAAGATCAGCACGGCGAGTGCGGGGGCGCCTAGAGCTACCGTGGCGGCGTATTTGACTAACATCGACAAGATGATTTCGAAAGGATGGAAACGTACTCCCGTCGTTACGTCAAAGTCGAGATCGGCGTGATGCACTCGATGGATCCACCAGAGCGGGGGGACGGCGTGAAACAGGACGTGCTGCAGGTAGATCGCGAAATCCAGCGAGACCACGGAAAGCGCCACCGCGAGCACACGCGGGACTGGGTAAAGATTCATGAGTCCCCAGCCCTCCGCCTCCGCGAGAAGCGCCGCTCCAACAACGGTTGCCGGCAGTATCGCCCGTACCAGGACAGCATTCAGCCCGGCGATCGATAGATGGTTCACCCAGCGCCTCGTGCGCGCCGTCGCGAGCGCTCGATGCGGTGCGAATTGCTCCCACGCCGCCATCGCAAGCAGAACCGCGACGAAGCAACCGAGGCGGATTTCTAGTTCGTGCATCGCGATCGACGCTGGCATGGCGTTATTGATACCGCGCGCGGCACCCGAGGGCAAGTCACGAGCGGCACGACAGGTTCGGGTGTGCGCTCGACCTGCATGGTATTTCGGTGCTCTCCATCGGCGGCGGACCGAACCCGGTCAATCAAATCACTGTCTCGGTAGCGTTCGATCTTCCGATTGCGAGGGGTTATGTTTCTGCATATATTGCGATTCTGCCACCTCAAAGAGAAGCCGCATGAAGTCGATTGCCGAACGAATCGCACTTTCGTTCGCCGTGTTGTTCGTGGTGCCGATGTCGACCACACAGGCCGCGACCGTCACGGTATTCGCCGCGGCCAGTTTGAAGGAGGCGATGGACGACCAGGCTCGGCAGTTTGAGACGCGCAGCGGCGACAAGGTGGTAGTCTCCTACGCCGCCAGCAGCGCGCTCGCCAAGCAGATCGAAGCGGGCGCGCCGGCGGATCTATTTTTATCGGCCGATCTCGATTGGATGAACTATGTGGACCAACGGAAGCTGCTCGCGCCGAACACGCGCGTGACGCTGCTCGCAAACGCGCTGGTGCTGATTGCGCCGAGCTCGAGCAGAGTCGCGCTGAAGATCACCCCGGGTTTCGGGTTGGCAGGGGCGTTGGGCAGCGACAAGCTCGCGATGGCTAATCCCGAGAGCGTTCCCGCCGGCAAGTACGGCAGGCGCGCGCTGGAGGCGCTGAGTGTCTGGCCCGCAGTGGAGAAGCAAGTTGCGCGTACCGAGAACGTGCGAGCGGCTCTCGCCCTGGTTTCTCGCGGAGAAGCTCCGCTCGGAATTGTCTATCGCACCGACGCACTCGCCGACAAGAGCGTGCGCATTGTTGATACCTTTCCCGCCAACACGCACGCGCCGATCCTGTATCCCGCGGCGGTTCTGGCTGCGAGCCAATCATCCGCCGTTGCGCCGCTACTGGAGTACCTGCGCTCGCCCCCTGCGCGTGCGACGTGGGAAAAGTACGGATTCGGACTTGCGCGGTAGGTCATGTCCGCATTGAGCGTCCACGAAGTCGGTATCGTCCTGCTAAGCCTGCGGGTGGCGTTGGTAAGCGTCATCTGCAGTCTGCCGCTCGCGATTCTCATCGCCTATGCGCTGGCGCGCACGCGGTTCCATGGCAAGACGTTGGTCGATGCGATCGTTCATCTTCCACTGGTGCTCCCCCCGGTCGTGGTCGGATTCGCGCTGCTGATACTGTTCGGTAAACATGGACCGATCGGTAGTGTGCTCGACGATTGGTTCGGAATCGTGTTTGCGTTCCGCTGGACCGGAGCGGCGCTCGCCTCGGCGATCATGGGATTTCCGCTCATGGTTCGCGCCATCCGGTTGTCGATCGAGGCGGTCGATCAACGCCTGGAAACGGCGGCGCAAACCCTTGGCGGTTCACGCTCGTGGGTATTCGCATCGATCACCTTACCGCTCGCCCTTCCGGGAATCATTACCGGCGTGCTGCTGTCGTTTGCGCGCGGCCTCGGTGAGTTCGGCGCGACGATCACTTTCGTCTCCAATATCCCGGGCGAGACCGAGACGCTGCCGCTTGCGATCTATACGTTTACGCAGGTACCCGGCGGCGATGCACAGGCCCTGCGCCTCAGCCTCATCGCCG
>JBGPCS010000283.1:0-4264 GCA_041481875.1 Sulfurifustaceae bacterium | reverse complement strand
TACATATCCGCGGCCGGGGAGCCGCGCCATCCTACAAGGTAACCCCGCCCGGCTCCACCCGCGCTACGCAGCTTAGGGAGCTTGTAGTCTCCGCGCACGCAGCTCTCGCCGGATTATTTTCCCGGTTGCCGTCAGCGGGAACGCGTCTATGAATTCAACCTCGCGCGGGTATTCGTGTGCCGCAAGCCGCGTCTTGACGTGGTTCTGAATTTCGCGCGCGAGCACGGCGTCCCCTTCGAATCCGGGTTTCAACACGATGAAGGCTTTAACCACCTCGGTGCGCAGCGCGTCCGGCACACCGACCACGGCCGCCATTCCAACCGCTGGGTGCTTCAATAGGCAATCTTCGATCTCTCCCGGCCCGATGCGATAACCGCCGGACGTGATCACGTCATCCGCGCGCGCCTGGTACCAGAGATAACCCTCTTCATCCTCCGAGCCCATATCGCCGCTGATCAGCCAGTCGCCGATGAACTTATTCGCGGTCGCCGTCGGATTCTTCCAGTATTCGAGAAACATTACGGGATCGGGGCGACGGAACGCGATCTGTCCGACCTCCCCCGGCGGCAACACATTGCCGCTGTCGTCCACGACTTTGACCGTGTGCCCGGGAACCGCGCGGCCCATCGACCCGGGTTTCACCGGCATGACGGCGGCGCAGTTCGCCACCATGACGTTGCATTCGGTCTGTCCGTAGAACTCGTTGATCGTGACGCCGAATGTTTCGCGCCCCCACTCGAGGAGCGGCGCACCGAGGGTCTCGCCGCCGCTCGCGATGGAACGCAGTTTCACGCCGTGATTCCGTGGCATCTCGGCGAGCCGCAGCATCTTCAACGCCGTCGGCGGCAGAAACACGTTTCGTACTTGATGGCGCGCCATGAGCGAAAACGCGGCGGCCGGGTCGAACTTCGGAAAGCGGCGCGCGAGCACCGGCACGCCGTGATGCCACGCCGGCAACAACACATCGAGCAGGCCGCCGATCCACGCCCAGTCGGCCGGCGTCCAATAAAGATCACCGGGCTGCGGAAAAAATTCGTGCGGGAACTCCACACCGGGCAAGTGGCCGAGCAACGTGCGCTGCGCGTGCAACGCGCCCTTCGGTTGTCCCGTCGTGCCGGAGGTATAGATGATCAGCGCGGGTTCGTCGGCGCGCGTGTCGAGCGGTTCGAATGCATCGGAGCTCTTTTCCATCGCGCTCGCATAGTCGGTCGTTCCGTCCGCCCCTTTCCCGCCGACCACTAGGACCAACTTGAGGTCGGGCAGCCGATCGCGGATCGCCAGTACCTTCGGCAGATTGACGGCATCGGTGATAAGCGCGCGCGCCGCCGAATTTTGCAAACGAAATTCGAGCGCGTCTACGCCGAACAGAACGAACAAGGGGACCGCGATGACGCCGGATTTGTACGCGGCGATGTGCGCGATGGCGGTTTCGGGCGATTGCGGCAGCAAAATGCCGAAACGATCGCCGCGCGCGACACCGTGCGCTTTGAGCCAATTCGCCAACCGATTGGAGTGGCGCTTGATGTCGATAAAGCGATAGCGCGCGACCCGCCCCTCGTCCTCGAAGATCAACGCGACCGCATCCGGATTGAGGTCGGCGTGGCGGTCGCACGCATCGACGCCCATGTTGTAGCGCGCGGGAATCCGCCATTGAAAAGCGGCGCAGGTCGCCTCGTAACTAGGTGCTGGCTTTAGCATGCTGGTATCTCGCCCGAACCGACGATGATTATCGACACGCCCGGGACCGCGGGCAACCGAGGCGCCCGCGTCAGTCGTTCCTCCCCGCACTCCGCCTACGGTAGACTTGCGTTCATGGTATGGAAACCCAACGTGACGGTGGCCGCCGTGGTCGAGCGCGACGGGTGTTTTTTGCTGGTCGAAGAAGAGGCGGAAGGCCTGCTGGTGCTGAATCAACCGGCCGGGCATCTCGATGAGGGCGAGTCGCTACTCGATGCGGTCGTGCGCGAAACGCTGGAGGAAACCGCGTGGCATGTCGCACCCGAAGCGCTGCTCGGGGTTTACCGTTGGCAACACCCGGACAAAGCGATCACCTATTTGCGCTTCAACTTCATCGGTCGGGCGGTCAAGCAAGAACCCGAACGCAAGCTCGATCACGGAATCGTGCGCGTGCTTTGGCTGACGCCGGACGCGGTGCGCCGCGAATGCCATCGCCATCGCAGCCCGCAGGTGCAGCGCTGTATCGACGATTACCTTGCGGGTCAGCGCTATCCGCTGGATTTGATCAAAGACCTGGGCCGATCCTAAGATCGGTCGGTCGAGATATCGAGATGAAAGCATGAAAGTCGTCGTCGGAATTTCCGGCGGAGTCGATTCCGCGGTCGCGGCACTGCTGCTGAAGCGCGCCGGCCACGACGTAACCGGCGTGTTCATGCAGAACTGGGAAGACGACGACGTCGACGGCACGTGCGCTGCGCTGCAGGACATGAAATCGGCGATTTCGGTCTGCGAGCATCTCGACATTCCGCTGCGTACCGTCAACTTCGCCGCCGAATATTGGGAGCGTGTGTTCAGTTTTTTTCTCGACGAACATCGCGCCGGGCGCACGCCCAATCCCGATGTGCTCTGCAACAAGGAAATAAAGTTCAAGGCGTTCATCGACCATGCGCTGGCGCGGGGCGCGGAACGTATCGCCACCGGCCACTACGCGCGCCTCGGCGAGCGCGGCGGTCGCTTGCGCTTGCACAAGGCGCGCGATCGCAACAAAGATCAGACGTACTTCTTGTGCGCGATCGACGGCGCCGCATTGGCCCACGCGCTCTTTCCGATCGGCAAGCTGACGAAACCCGAGGTGCGCGCATTGGCGCGCGCCGCCGATCTGCCGAACCACGACCGGCCGGACAGCACCGGCATCTGTTTTATCGGCGAGCGCAACCACAAGAATTTTCTCGCGCGCTACCTGCCGGCCGCGCCCGGCGACATCCGTACGCTCGAGGGCGCGACCAAGGGCCGGCACGACGGCCTCATGTATTACACGCTCGGCCAGCGCCATGGGCTCGGCGTCGGCGGCGCGGGCGCGGCGTGGTATGTCGTGGCGAAAGATATGAAGACCAACGTGCTCTACGTCGCGCAGGGAGAGCGGCACACGGCGCTCTATCACCGCGCCTTGATCGCAGAGGCGGCGCACTGGTTGCACGACGCACCCACGTTCGGCGTGCGCCTCGCCGCTAAAACGCGCTATCGCCAGGCCGATCAAGCGTGCCGTGTCGAGCGGTTGAGCGACGGGCGTTTGCGCATCGAATTTGATACGCCGCAGCGAGCATTGACCCCCGGACAGTCGGTGGTATTTTACAGCGGCGATGAATGCCTCGGCGGCGCGCGGATCGCACACGTCGAATCGCACGGTGCCGTCGAATCGTTACGCGCGGCGACCTGTTAGAATGCGATGTGACGTTACCGACCGCATAGCAGAGACATGATCCAACCGTCGAACCCTGTCGCCGATCCGTCGCTCACCGCGCTGTCGCCGCTCGACGGCCGATACCGGTCGCACACCGAGCCGCTGCGCGCGCTCTTCAGCGAGTACGGGCTGATTCGCCAGCGCGTGCAAGTAGAGGTGCATTGGCTGTTGGCGCTGAGCGCGAATCCGCTCGTCCCCGAAGTTCCGCCGTTCTCGGCGGAAACGTTGAAATTTCTCCAAAAGCTGGTGAGCGACTTCTCGATTACCGACGCGCAGCGCATCAAGGAAATCGAAGCCGCCACCAATCACGACGTAAAGGCGCTCGAGTATTTTCTCAAGGAACGCACGCGCGACAACAAGGAGCTGACGGGTTGCGCCGAGTTCATCCACTTCGCCTGCACGTCGGAGGACATCAACAATCTCGCTTACGCGCTGATGGTGCGCGAAGGGCGAAACCATATTCTGCTTCCGCGCATGGACCGGCTGATCGCCGCGCTCGAGGCGATCGCCACGCGCTACGCGGATCAGCCGATGCTCGCGCGCACGCACGGTCAACCGGCGTCGCCGACGACGCTCGGCAAGGAGATCGCGAACTTCGTCCATCGGCTGCGGCGCGCGCGCGAGCGCTTCGCCGCCGTGCCGATCCTCGGCAAGATCAACGGCGCGGTCGGCAACTACAACGCGCATTTGGTCGCGTATCCGGAAGTGAATTGGGCGGCGGTGGCAAAGATGTTCGTCGAGAATCTCGGCCTGCGCTGGAACCCGTACACGACGCAAATTGAGCCGCACGACTACCTGGCCGAGCTGCTCGACGCCATCGCGCGCTTCAATACCATCCTGATCGAT
>JBGPCS010000282.1:0-4279 GCA_041481875.1 Sulfurifustaceae bacterium | reverse complement strand
CGTCGTCAGGTTCTCGATGGACACGCCATCGGCTTCGATCACGTGGATGCCGTTCGCGAGCTTGTCCTTCCCGTCGAGGATCGTTCGGTTCCGATCCTCGCCGCGGATCGTGATGTATGGCGTCGTGACCACCACCGACTCGGCGTCCCAATCGGCCTGTACGGCTTTGATGTCCTCCAGCCGTTCGATCAGGTCTTGATTGCGTAGGTAGCCGAGCGCGAGTGCCTCCGGCTGCGTGCCGAGCGTCATGAGGGTGACGATTTCTTTCTTGTCGATGTAGAGCGTGAGTGGACGCTCGCCGGCGATGTGCATATCGCGTTGCGCGCCGAATTCGTCCGTCGCGACGACAGCGTGAGTCGGCGCCAGTCCGGCGCGCGACATGATCGGGGCGTAGCGCGGGGCGCTCACGCCCGGCCGCCGGTGACCTTGATATAGCGCCAGCTGATCGGATGCACGGATTCTGTCGATGTAGGTCCGGGAGATCGGCCCGGAAGCAGCAAGAACCGTACCGCGAGGTGCTGCCGCGTCGATTGATTAAGTCCGCAGTGGGAACATGAAAGCGGGCAACCTACCGGAGGGTCTATCGGAACGGGCTGAGTCAAAATGACCCATCGTCAGCGTCGATGGTTTTTTTTGTACCAGCGGGTCGCTCCCTTTAGGCTGGAAATTCATTTTTGAGGTGGTTTTTGGAACTCGCAGGCTGGTATGCTCGTCGCCTCCTTACGGCGATTTCAGTTCCAAACCATAACTGATATGCCGGTTTCCGATACAAGCGGCTTGGTGGTGGATCAGATCCCGTTGTCGGTGGTCACGGCACGCGAGCCCGTCACCGACAACAAGTGGATCAACGAGCGTTGGCGCGTCGTCGGCGTAGTCGCCGGTTCCTTTGCCGATGGCGGCAAGCTCGCTCGCACGATCCTGCGGTCAGCGCCGGACGGCGAGCAGTATCTCTGGACCGGACTGGTGTTGCGTCTACATCCATCCGAGGCGGACGCCTACTACTACAACCTCGTCGGCCAAAATCCGAGTCTCTATATCTACTGTCATCAGGAAGCGACCGGCGAACCGTGTCCGCGATCGATCACGGCCGAATATATCGACGCGCTGGCGCACGGTGAAACCGGAAATGACACGCACTCCGTGCCCATGCCGCCCGAGGTGTATCGCTGCATCGAGCAATACGTGATCGAGCACTATGTGCCCGAAGAACCGAAGATGAAGCGCAAGCATGAGACCCGAAGCGGGATATGGGACGATGAGTAGGCGCAAGCTCGACGAGCAGGAAAAAGTCGTTCCCGCCGCCGAGGCATCGGGCGAAGGTCAGGAAGCATTCTTGCGTCGTTGGTCGCGGCGCAAACACGAAGCGCAAACGCGCGAGATTGAGGTTGCGCCGCCGCAGGATGCCGAAGTCTCGGAACCGCCGGCGCCCTCGGAGAAAGTGCTGACCGACGCCGACATGCCGCCGCTCGAATCGTTGGACGAGAAATCCGATTTCAGCGTGTTCTTATCTTCCGGCGTCAGCGAAACCCTGCGCCGGCAGGCGCTACGCAAGCTGTTCCTGCTTCCGAGCATCAACCAGCGCTGTCCACTCGATAGCGAATATCACGATTGCCACGGTTTCGAGCCACTCGGCAACGTCATCACGCACGAGATGCGCGAGGAAATCGAGCGCGCCGCGCAGAAGCTGAAAGAAGCTGCCGTATCCGCGTTGGTCGATGACGGGAAGCAAGCAGGAACAACAGGAGATTTGAAAGCTGATATGAATCGGGAACCACAGATGCACACAGATAAACACGGATGAACGGAGTCAACTTCAGTTATGACACTATCTATGTTCATCCGTGTCCATCTGTGGTTTCGTCCGTTCCGCAATTAGCGAGCCGCCGATGATTGCCAATCAAGCCGCCGAGATTGCACTGCCGCAAAACGGAACGAACGGCCGGGCACGCGCGGCTGCGCTTGCCGCTGCGGCCGCGATCGACGCGCGCCCGACGTCGCTCGTGTCATATCGTTCAACCGGTGCGCTCGTGATTGTTGGGCCGGCCGATGGTGCTATCGCCGCCGCGCAGCGGTTGTGCCAGACACTGCGCTGCACGGTCCTGATACAGGAGACGAACGAAAAGAAGGAGACAGTCGACCTGCTTGCCACACTGCCGGCCGATGTCGCGGTGCTGCGCGACAAGGTGATTCAGATCACCGGGCATCTCGGCCAGTTCGCCGTGATCGTCGCGGCGCCGCCGCCGCAGGGTGGCGTGAATCTATTGCAGAAGCTCGGCAGCACTCGCACGCACTTTGACCTTGTGCTCGACCTCGGCGCGTCGCCGTTCATGCAAGACGAGTTGGTTCCGTTCGGCTACTACGCGCCGAAAGGTGACGCGGCGCGGTTGGAATCGGTGCTCGGTGAGCTGCCCGACATGGTCGGTGAATTCGAGAAGCCGCGGTTCTTCAATTACAACGTCGACATTTGCGCGCATGGCGCGAGCGGGCTCACCGGCTGCACGCGCTGCATCGACGCGTGTCCCGCCGGCGCGATCATTTCCATGTTGGATGAGGTCGCGGTCGATCCGTACAAGTGTCAAGGCGCGGGAGTTTGCGCCACGGCTTGTCCGACCGGCGCGATGACGTACGTTTATCCCGCGGTCTCCGATCATCTGCGGAAAATATCGGCGCTGCTCAAAGCGTATCGCGATGCGGGCGGCGAGACGCCGATGCTGCTCTACTACGATGCCGAAACCGGCCGAGCGCGGGTACGGCAACTGGCGCGCGAGCTTCCCGAGCATGTCATCCCGCTCGAGATCGCCGAACTGGGAAGCGTGGGGATGGATGTTTGGCTGGCGGCGCTGGCGCACGGCGCGAGCGCGGTGCGGCTGCTTCCCACCTTCGCGACGCCACGGCGCGTGCGCGATGAAGTCGAAGCGCAAATCACCTACACCCGTGCGGTCCTGGAGGGGATGGGATACGCGCCGACGATGATCGATTGGCTCGACGGCGAAGACGCGGATGTGCTGGCCGCGCTTGCGATTGTGCCGAAGACCACGGTCGGTTCACCGGCTGCGTTCGCCGTCTTCGATGAAAAGCGAACGACGTTGCGGCTCGCGGTCGAGCACTTATACGCGCAAGCCCCGGCGCCGCGCGCGGAGACGCCGTTGCCGCAAGGCGCTCCGTTCGGCCAGATCTTGGTGAACCGCGACGCGTGTACGCTGTGCATGTCGTGCGTCGGCGTGTGTCCGGTCGGCGCGCTGGCGGACGGTGGCGACATTCCGCAACTGCAATTCATCGAAGGGAATTGCGTGCAGTGCGGTTTGTGCGAGACGGCGTGTCCGGAAGACGCCATCTCGCTGGCGGCGCGGTATCTATATGATCCAGAGGCGCGCCGCTCGACGCGCACCTTATATGAAGAAGCGCCGTTTCACTGCGTCGCTTGCGGCAAGCCGTTTGCGACGCAAAAGATGATGACCCGCATGACCGAGAAGCTGCAGGCGCACTGGATGTTCCAGTCCGCCGACGCGCTCAAGCGCATCCAGATGTGCGGCGACTGCCGCGTGCGGGATATGTTCAAGTCCGAGTACCAGAAGCGAGAGACCACGTGATCGACCGGCCAAAACATACCGCCGGCGCGACATTTTGTCCTAACCCCGCGGGAGATTCTTGGTTCTCATGGTCCTTTGTTGGTATCCGTTCCCTTAAGGTCGATCTGTTTCGTGGTCTGGTAATTGCTGTTCGGCACGTGCGGATGCGTACGCAGCCATGATGGAGACGGCGGAGCCGCAGACGCACGTCGATGCGCCGGCCGGTGAAGACCAAGCGCGCGCGCAGGCATACGGGTTACTCGGGAATCTGTTGGCGCGACCGCCCGATGCAGCCTTGCTGCAGGCGTTGCGAGGACTCGATCCCCCGGTGGAGGACGTCGAACCGGATATGGCGGCGGCTTGGGGCGTGCTCAAGCAGGCGGCGATGCGCACGGAGCCGGCGGCAGTCGCGGACGAGTATCAAGAGCTTTTCGTCGGCGTCGTTCGCGGAGAATTGATGCCTTACGGTTCCTGGTATGTCACCGGATTCTTAATGGAGAAGCCGCTCGCGGAATTGCGTTCCGATTTAAGGCGTCTCGGATTCGAACGGCAAGAGAACGTGCACGAGCCCGAGGATCACGCGGCGGCGCTGTGCGAGACGATGGGATTGATCGCGGCGAGCCCGGAGATCGATCTCGATACGCAGCGGAAATTTTTTGACAAGCACATCGACCCCTGGATGGGTCGATTCTTCGGCGATCTGACGCGCG
>JBGPCS010000281.1:0-4291 GCA_041481875.1 Sulfurifustaceae bacterium | reverse complement strand
GCGCGCGTGGCGGCGACTTCGAGCGACGCGCCCGGCATGACGACAAGGAATTCTTCGCCGCCATAGCGGCACGCGACATCGCCGCCGCGAGTGTACGAACGGAGCAAGTCGCTCAACCCTTCCAGCAGCCGGTCGCCGGCATAGTGGCCATGCGCGTCGTTGATGCGCTTGAAATGATCGAGGTCGATCATCGCGACGCTCAAGGGACTTTGCGCGCGCGTCGATTGGGCAAGCTCGCGCATCAGCGTTTCTTGCAGGAACCGCCGATTGTACAACCGGGTGAGCGGATCGCGGATCGCCTGCTCCTTCAACTTGATTTGCAGCGACTCGATCTCGGCCAATTTTTGCCGCAGCCGGTTATTCGCGTCGCGCAACTCCGACTCGATATGCTTGACGCCGCTCACGTCACGCACCACGACGACGCGCCCGCCGCGCGCGCTGCGGCTGTCCGGCAGCGCCGTGATCTGCAGGTCGACGTAGCGGCGGCCGTCTCGTTCGAGCACGACCTCGTCGTGGAAGTCGGCGGGCAAATCTTTCCAGAGGGCAGCGGTGTCGCCCTGTCGCGCGAGCAGGCTAGCCGCTTGCTGACCCAGCGCGGCTGCTAGGTCGACTCCCAGCAGCGCTTCGGCGGCGGGGTTGAGATCGACGATCCGGTTTTCCGCGTCGAGCACGAGCACGCCGTCCTTCATGCGTTCCACCACGGTATCGCGCGCGATCGGCACGAGATCGAGCATACGGTAGCGAAACAGCGCGAACGCGTTGAGAACGCCGGCAATCGTGAAGCCGACCGGAGTGAAATCGACTATGGGCCCGGGATTGACGTGCGCGATGCTAAGCGCATTGGCGGTCACGACGATGCCGAGACCGATCAGCAACAACGACGCTTGTTTGCGATAGATCGATGTCGTCCGTATCGCTCGCAGCGTCAGCAAGACGCCGCCGGTTATCAATACGGAGTACGAGTACAACGCGTGCAGCCAAAACGCGATCCTCGGTTCGAAGTTCGCGCCGGTCTTGTAGGCGGCGGACACGACGAGCTGGTGATAGTCGTTGGTGTAGATGGCGGCCATGAACAGGACCGGTTCTATCGCGAGCAAGGCGAGCGTGCGTTTCGTCACCCAGTCGCTGCGGTCGGTGAACTGAAACACGAAGACGAGGAACGCCGCGGTCCCGATCGTCACGCCGAAGTACGCGAGGCGGGTCCAGAACAGCGGATCGGGATGATAGACGGGCGAAAGCTGCAGCCCGTAGCACACCGACCACACGATCTGCGTCAGCATCATGGCGATGAGACCGGACTTGCCCGGCGCGTACGGCCGGCGCCAAGCGATGACGGCTATCGTGCCGCAGATTAGTGCGGTCACGATTAGCACGACGACATACGAGGAGATAAAGGCTTCGGCGGTCATGGCGGCTACGTCATCCTTATTTTAGGAGTGTAGCCCGGCGTTGCATGCGGCTCGCGTGACTCGCCGGAAACCGCCGGTTTTTCGATGTTTAAGCCGTTAGATTCCTTCCAAAAGGGAAGGCGTTATCAATCGATGAAACGAGGCCGCTAGGGGAAGCGGCGAGCCGACGCGCTCAATCAAGGCGTCGGGTTCGATTGTGTGCTGCGCTCACCGTAAGGTAAATTGCGTTTCTCTGAAGATAACGATGACGTTAGGGAGGATGACATGGTCCGCGTCTTCTACTGTTGCATCTGTTGCATCCGCTCTCGCAACTTTCTCGCCGCCACGCTTGTTGCGTTTTGCGTCGTGGCAACCGCACCGGCGCAAGCGCGTATCACTCGTATCGAAATCACGCGCGTCGAATCGCCGACCTTCGGCGGCGCGACCTTCGGCGCCGTCGGCACTTACGACAAGCTCGTCGGCCGCGCGTTCGGCGAAGTCGATCCAAACGATCCCAAGAACGCCGTCATTCAGGACATCAAGCTCGCTCCGCGCAACAAGAACGGCAAGGTCGAGTATTCGATGGATGTCTATATCTTGAAGCCGCACGAGCTGTCCCGCGGCAACGGCACGATTCTCTATGACGTCGTCAATCGCGGTAACAAGGTCGCTCTGAATCTTTTGAATCTCGGCACCGCGGGTGGCAACGAGCCGACGAGCGCCGGCGACGGTTTTTTGCAGAAGGAAGGCTACGCCGTGGTGTGGAGCGGCTGGCAAGCCGACGTCCTCCCCGGCAACAGCCGCCTGACGATGACGGTGCCGGTTGCGCGCGCAGCCAAGGGCGCCGAGATCAGCGGGCGCGTGCGCGGCGAATATATCGTGACGGCGGCGACCGCCACGCAGAATTTAGGCAGCGGTGCATTCACCGGGTTGACGCATGCGTCGTACGAGACGGTGAGCTTCGACGCGCGCAAAGCCGTGCTCACGAAGCGCGTGAAAGAAGACGACCCGCGCGTGGTGGTGCCGGCGAGCGATTGGGCGTTTGCCGATTGCACGACGCAGCCGTTTCCCGGCGCCGAAAGCGCGACGCACATTTGTCTGAAAGACGGTTTTAGCCCGAACTATATATATGAGCTGTTATACACGGCAAAGAATCCGACGGTGCTTGGTTTGGGTTTCGCCGCGACGCGCGATCTCCTCGAGTTCCTGCAGCACGCGGAAAAAGACGATACCGGCACCGCGAATCCGCTTGCGACCGGCGTGCACACGGTGCTGGCGCACGGCACGTCGCAGTCCGGCCGGTTCCTGCGCACGTTCCTGATGCTCGGCTTCAATCAGGACGAGCACAACCGCCGCGTGTTCGACGGCATGAACCCGCACCTCGCCTCGTTGCAGCTTCCGCTCAACGTGCGCTTCGCTCAGCCGGGGCACGCGTACGGTCAACACGAAGATCATTTGTTTCCCGCCGCCGAGCCGCCGTTCACGTATTCGTCATCGCACGACATCGTCGCGAACAAGACCGGCGGAATTTTGGATGCGTGCCGCGGGAGCCACACGTGCCCGAAGATCGTTCACACGATCAGTTCGACGGAGTATTGGCAGGGTCGTATGTCGCTCGATACCACGGACGCGCGCGGGCAAGCGGATATCCTCGCGCCCTTCGACGTACGGTTCTTCCATTTCGCCGGCACGCAACACGTACCGGCGCCGACGCCGGCGGCCGGCAATTGCCAGCAGCCGAGCAATCCGAATAGATATCAGTACAACTTGCGCGCGCTGCTCACGGCGTTGCGTACCTGGGCGATCGACGGCACCGAGCCACCGCCGAGCCGGATTCCGACGCTAAAGGCGGGCACGCTGGTGAGCACACATCGTGCGAGCGTCGGCTGGCCGGACATCCCCGGCGTGAAATACACCGGAATCTCGAATGGGTTGACCCTCCTCGATTTCGGTCGCGGTTTCAACGCCGGTCGTGAGACCGGAATACTAACCGAGCCGCCGAAGGTAAAGCCGAACGCGATGTACGCCGTGCTGGTGCCGAAGGTCGACGCGGACGGCAACGAAATTGCGGGACTGCAGTCGGTCACGATGCAGGCGCCGCTCGGCACCTACGCCGGCTGGAACTTGCGCCGCGCGGGATTCGCCGAGGATGAGCAATGCGGCCTCACGGGCAGCTTCATTCCGTTCGCCAAGACCAAAGCCGAGCGTGACGCCGCTAAAGATCCGCGCCTATCGCTGGAAGAGCGCTATGGATCGCATGAGGGCTACGTCGCCGCCGTGCGACGCGCGGCGAACGGGCTGGCCGCCGACCGGTTGTTATTGGATGCCGACGTGGACATGTTGGTCGAGCAGGCGGAAGCGAGCGACGTGCTGAAGTGAGCGGGATCGCGCCGCTCGGCGCGATCTTGTCGATGTAATAAATCATACTTGTGGGTGGTTGACATCGCTCCCGCGCATCCTGCGCTCCCGCGAAATTCGTACATCCCTGTACAGCACACGCAAGTGACTTTCTCTTGCTTGCCCAAGAGAAAGTCACCAAAGAGAAGGACACCCCGGTCGCTGCGCCGCGCAACATCAGCGCGGTGCCCTGCGCTCCTCACCGCTCCCGGACGCTCGCCCAACTCGCCGGCGGTCGAAAAGCACGCCCGCTCGGGCTCGGACATGGTCGAGCGAAACCCACCGGGAGCGGTTGCGGTGCTCAGCTTGCTCTACGGGGGGATTGAACGGCAACAGCAACAGAAAATCACGGATGTTTGATCTATCGTGGGTGTAGCTGTTGTTGCTGTTGCAGTTGCAGTTAATCCCCGTGAGCCAGCCGAGCATCGCAGGGAAGAGCGCGGGCTTGCGCGAGACCGTGTCGAGCCCGAGCGGATGTGTTTTTCATCCGCCGGCGAGTTGGTCTC
>JBGPCS010000280.1:0-4298 GCA_041481875.1 Sulfurifustaceae bacterium | reverse complement strand
TCGCGCTCATCGCCTTCGGCTTTGTCATCGAGCGCTCCGCCCTATTCGCTCGCACATTTCTCGACGCACCGCCGCGCTTCGAGGCGGCCGGCGTGGTTTGGATCGGCGTCGCGTTCGTCATCCTGGGCGCGCTACTCGCCGCTCTCGGCGTCGTCCAATATCGAAGGACGCTGAGCACTTTGAACCCGGCGGAAATACCCAAGGGTTACATGATTCACTTGCCGGCATACGCCAACATCGTCGTCGCCGTGCTCGGCACGGCAATGGCGATCTATCTCTCGTTCGGTGCGTTGCGCGGGTAGCGATATCGGTAATCGCACCGTGTATGTGAGAACGAGACAGCTTTGGGATACTCAGGGTCACCCATGCAAAGAACACTCGCGCGACTGTGATTCCTGCCATGCGCTATCGCGACGCGCCGGCGGCGATCGAGTGGCTATGCCGCGCGTTCGGCTTTGAGAAACATCTCATCGTCCCGGGCGAGAACAACGCGATCGCGCACGCGCAGCTCACGTTCGGCAATGGAATGATCATGCTCGGTTCCGCGGTCGACAGCGAATTCGGCCGCTTGATACGCGGTCCCGAGCAGATCGGCGGCGTTGAGACGCAGACTCCCTATGTCATCGTCGCCGACGCCGACGCACCATTGCGCATGCGCTAAAGCGGCGGGCGCGAAGATCGTGATCGACATCAAGGACGAGGACTACGGCGGCCGCGGCTATACCTGCCGCGACCCGGAGGGTCATATCTGGAACTTCGGGACATACGATCCCTGGCCGCAGAGCGATAGCTAGGGAATAGCAGCTAGGAATCTCCGATTTATTTCCCCTCTCCCTCCGGTGACGTGCAGGGACGCACTAAGATCCGCGAGAGACAGGATGCCCACACAGGGATGTGTCAATGTCGCGAGCGCAGGATGCGCAGGAACAATCTAACCCTCTCCCGGAGGAAGAGGGAATTAACCATCAAGACCGTTCGTGGATCACGCGGCGAGCTGCGCGAGGTCCTCGGGCGACAGCGTAAGCTTCGCGGCGGCAAAATTTTCTTCCAGATGCGCGATGGAGCTGGTGCCGGGAATCGGCAGCATCACCGGCGACTTCGCGAGCAGCCAAGCGAGCGCGACTTGCGCCGGCGCGGCACCGAGGCGCGCGGCGATTTTCTTCACGCGCGTCGACCGCAACGAATCGCCCGCGCCGAGCGGATACCACGGTAGAAATGCGATGCCGAGCTTCCCGCACGCTTGCAGCACGGACTCGGAGTCGCAGTCATCCAAGTTATATCGATTCTGCACCGACACGATTGGCACGATGCGCCGCGCTTCCTCGAGCTGGGGCACGCTGACGTTCGAGAGTCCGACGTGGCGAATTTTTCCGGCGCGCTGCAGGTCCGCGAGCGCGCCGACCGATTCGGCGAACGGCACGTGAGGGTCAGGGGCGTGGAGCTGGTAGAGATCGACGCGCTCCAGCCGCAGGCGCTTCAGGCTTCCATCGAGCGCACGACGCAGATGGTCCGGCCGCGCATTGCTATTCCAAGCGTGGCGATGCGGGCGCACCAGGCCGCCCTTGGTACCGATTACCAAATCCGGCGGATATGGATACAGCGCCTCGGCGATCAGATTTTCACTGACCTCGGGTCCGTAGCTGTCGGCGGTGTCGAAGAAGTTGTGCCCCAACTCGAACGCGCGCACGAGCACTCGCTTCGCACCGGCGCGGTCCTTAGGCTCGCCCCATATGTCCGGGCCGCAGACGCGCATGGCGCCGAACCCCAGACGGTTGACGGTCAAATCGCCAAGCTTCATTTCGCCCCGCAGTTTAAACTAGTGTGGCATGCGGAAAATACTCCATATAAGTCCGGCTACAAGAACCGCACTCGAGTAGCCCGGATGAAGGCGCCGGGTAAACAAAATCGCGCGTAGCGCGCACGGCTCGCCTCCCTCTCCCCCTGCGGGAGAGGGAATGAGGGTGAGGGCGCGCGCCGTAATCCGGGGCATTTTTACGTCCCGGATTACGCTACCGCTTCATCCGGGCTACATGTTTGATACCCATTTGCGGGACGGGGCACTAACGCGATGAACGAAAGAATCGACACCGTGTGTGGTTGGATCGACGCGTCGGCGCGTGTCGTCGTGTTGACCGGCGCGGGCATCTCGACGGAATCGGGCATTCCGGATTTTCGCGGCCCGCAAGGTGTGTGGACGAAGAATCCGCTCGCGGAAAAACTCTCCGACATTCGCCACTACATGTCCGATCCGCAAGTGCGCAAGCTCGCGTGGAAAACCCGACTCGATTCACCCACCTGGACGGCTAAGCCGAATAAGGGTCACCTCGCGCTGGTCGAGCTCGAACGGCGCGGCAAGCTGCACGCTCTCATCACGCAGAACATCGACGGTTTACACCAAAGCGCCGGCAACGACCCCGCGCGCGTGATCGAAGTGCACGGCACGATGCGCGACGTCATCTGCATGGGCTGCGGTTGGCGCGCGCCGATGCAAGCCGCGTTGGAACGCGTGCGCGCGGGCGAGGACGACCCACCGTGCAAAATCTGCGGCGGGATATTAAAAAGCGCGACGATCTCCTTCGGTCAGGCGCTCGTCCCCGAGGTCATCGAGCGCGCGATGCAGGCCGCCGAAGCAGCTGACCTGTTGCTCGCGGTTGGTTCGAGCCTACAGGTCTACCCGATCGCGGGTGCCGTGCCGGCCGCGAAATCCGCCGGCGCGCGCGTCGTGATCGTCAACGCCGAGCCGACGCCGTTCGACGAAATGGCGGACGCGGTGCTGCCGGGCGCGATCGGAGAGATATTGCCGACGCTTTGCCGGAACCAATAGCCGGTGCTGAATCAGGCATCGCTCTTCTGATGCCGCCGCTCGGAAATCGTTAGGAATCAACCGTAGCGCCGGCGCGCCATCGCCGCGCCGGCGCCGAGCGCCTCCAGCTTCTTGGCGGCGGTCGCGCGATCCATCGGCGCCATGCCGCAGTTAGTACAGGCGTAGATGCGCTCCTTCGGCACGTGCTGCATGGCCTCGGCGAGTGTCGCCGCGACTTGTTCCGGCGTTTCGACGCGATCGCTCGCGACGTCGATGACACCGACCAGCACGTCCTTGCCGGCGAGCAGCTCGATCAGGCGGATCGGCACGCGCGCGTTGGCGCACTCGATCGAGACTTGATCGATTCGGCTCTTTGCGATTGCCGGAAAGATCGCTTCGTACTGACGCCATTCGCCGCCCAGTGTTTTTTTCCAGTCTAGATTTTCCTTGATGCCGTATCCGTAACAGACGTGCACCGCGGTTTTGCATCTCAACCCGTCGGCGGCGCGGTGCAGCGCGTCGATGCCCCACGCCTTCACGTCCTCCATGTAGACGTTGAAGGCCGGCTCGTCGAACTGGATGACATCCACGCCGTCCGATTCGAGCGCGCGCGCCTCTTGGTTCAGGACGGCCGCGAATGCGAGCGCCATCTTTGCCCGGTCGCCGTAATGTTTGTCGGCGATCGTATCGACGATGGTCATCGGGCCGGGCAACGTGAACTTGAGTTTGCGCGTCGTGTGTGCGCGCGCGAGTCGCGCCTCGGTTTCGTGCACGCGGCGTTTCAGCCGCAGCGCCGAGACGACGGTCGGCACCATCGCTTTGTAGCGATTGTCGCGGATGCCCATTTCGACGCGTTGGCCGAAGTCGATGCCCTCGACCGCTTCGAGAAAACCGTGGACAAAATGCTGGCGCGATTGCTCGCCGTCGGAAACGACGTCGATACCCGCGTCCTCTTGTGCCTTGATCCAGAGCAGCGTCGCGTCACGCTTTGCTTGCACCAGCTCCTCGCCCGCCAGCTTCCACTTCGGCCACAAGCGGTTCGACTCGGCGAGCCAAGAAGGTTTCGGCAGACTGCCGGCGACCGTGGTTGGAAATAACATTGGCGTCCTCGTAACCCGACAAGACTCGCGTGGCTCCGCGAGAACGCAACATATCCCCGCGAGTCGCGGGTATCAAGCCGCGCGCGAACCTAGCAGGCGGTTGAAAAACGGCCTGCTAGGGCCGCACAAGGAAGTGCGGCACGTTTTTCAGACGCGCAAGCGTTTGAAAAACGGAGCGAGGCGCGGACCTGCGTCGCGACTCGCGAGTGGAAAAAGTCCACGGACGGACTTTTTCAATATTCTGCTAGGGAAGCTCTGAACAAGTCCCAAAAACTATTTCTCACCGCAAAGGCGCAAAGAGCGCAAAGGGGTTTCTCGGTAAAACCCCATGTTCTTCTTTGCGTCCTTTGCGTCTTTGCGGTGAATGTTCACTTAATCAGAGGTTCCCTAGTTGA
>JBGPCS010000279.1:0-4324 GCA_041481875.1 Sulfurifustaceae bacterium | reverse complement strand
CCATCCGACGTTCGTCATTCCCGCGAAAGCGAGGTGAGGTGGAGTTTTCGTGAATGCACTTAACGTGCATTCACGCCGCCGAACGGGTGCGACGAAGTTTGTTACACCCTGGGCAGCAACAGTTAGTTGATCGCGTGTCGCGCTATCTTTAACTTGGAGATTCCTCAGTGATTTGTGGGGAAACTTCAAGTGTCCCGGACACAACTAATTCTCGCGTTTCGCGAACGCGTCCCAATCGATCTCTGATCTGCGGAGGCGCAGCGGCGCGCTGGCATTCGCGCAAAAGGGCGTTTATTCTTTCTCTCCGTCACGCCTAACCCCAGCTACATGACCAACCCCATCGGCTCGATCGACCGCAACGCAAAAATTGCCATCATCGGCGCCGGCCCGGCGGGGTTGTCGACCGCGTGGTTCTTGGGCAAGCACGGGTTTCACAACGTCACCGTGCTCGAGAAGCTCGGCCAGATCGGCGGGCTCTGCAAGAGCCTCACGGTGGACGGCATGAGCTACGACCTCGGCGCCAACTACGTCACCTGGGCCTACCAGGAGACATTGAAGATCGCGGACGAAGTCGGCGCGACCACCTACGCCGAGAAGCCGTACACATCGATCGATATCGCGCCCGACTGGAAGAGCTTCCAGTACCGAACGCTGTTCGACGCCGTGCTCTATAACCCGTATACCAAGGCCAAGGTGTCGCTGTACGCCTTCCTCAAGGCCGCGATTCGATACCTCTGCATCCGGTCGCGGCTGAGTGGCATCATCGACGCACCCGACTACCTCGAGAAGATCAACGAGCACGCCGAGCTCTGCATCTCGTTCAGGGGCTGGCTCAAGCGCAACGACTTGATGGCACTGGCAACTCTGTTCCAGTTCCCGATCACGATCATGGGGTACGGCACGCTCGATGACATCGCGACGCCGTACGCGTTGCGCTACATGTCGTGCCGGACGTTCTTTCCGATGGTATTCGGGCGGGCGCCGATCAGTTGGATTATCGGCAGCTGGCCGCGGCGATTCACCGACGGGTTCCAGCGGCTGTGGGAACGAGTGGCTTGGCAGACTAACGTCCGGCTCAACGTGAACATCACCCGGATCGCGCGATCGACGGCAGGTATCCGGATCGACATGGAGTATCCCGAGCAAGATCTGAACGACATCAAGATCGTCAAAGACTCGAAACAATATAATTATCTGGTACTCGCCTGTCCGTTGACACCGGACGTGTTCACGCGGCTCGGGCTCAGCCCCAACGCCGCGGAGCAGAAACTCAGCCGCGCGATCCAGGTCAATCCGTACTGCATGACGACGTTCTGGATCGACAACCTGCCCATGCCGCAGCCGATCGCGCCGGTCCTGCCGCTCACCGAGCAAGGCACGCCGTGGGCGGTCACGCGGCAGTTTCAGGACCGCGGCAGCATGTTCACGCAGTTCTATACGCGCCCGACCGAGAACCAGACCGACGACCAGGTCATCGCAGAGGTCAAGTGCCTGACCAAGCTCCTCGGCGGCACGATCGACACCACCCAGGCGCGCTGGCACACGTTCGACAAGTTCACCTATTTCCAACACTTCACACCGGAGCAGATCAAGGCAGGGATCTACGCCGAGCTGGCCCGGATGCAGGGCGGCGACAACACGTTCTATGTCGGCGGGGCGACCGACTTCGAGCTCGTCGAGCCGATCGTCGTCCATACGAAGTACATCGTCGAGAAGTACTTCGCGAGCCAGACTTCCTCGGCGGTGACCTGACCGCGAGGCTCACGCTGGCTATCCGCGCTCGACCGAGTCGGCCAGACCTCGTAAGGCGCATTAGGCGCAAGCCGTAATGCGCCGAACGATCGATCTTGCGGCGCAATACGATTCGCTGTGAATTGATCGCGCTTCGCGAGGTTTGGTCGATGTATGCAACGTACTTCGGTAGTGTCTCAGTTTGAATTTCGACCCGAGACGCGGATTTAGTATACTCGGGAGGCCATGTCTAACCGCTCAAGCAAGCGACCGCGCGATCCTAACCAGCTAGCAAAGCACATCACCGACATTTCCACATTCAAAGCCCAAGAAGCGGGTTCGCAGCAAGGTCGATTAAGGCTCGACATTTACCGACTTCGCTCTTCCGATCATTCTTTTCACTTCGGAATTCGCATGTATCGAAACAAGATCAATCTCCGGATGCTTCAGGGCAAAGACCCGAAAAATCTCGTCCGCAAAGGCCTGTCCAATCGTCGGCACATCTTTAAAATCGAAGACCACAACCTTAAAAAGCTCTACTCTCGCGAGCAGTCGTTTGGCTTGTGATCTAGATATGAGTTGATCATTACCGTAGCGCGCGAGATTTACCGGAACAACGGTTTTGTTGAATCGATATTCGTCTGGGCCCGATGAATATTGGTCAAATACTTTCTTTAGGGTGCGCGACGTATGATTATGAAGCTTCATCCATACCGCCGTTCCGTCGTCGCTAGCTTTTTCTCTTTCTAGTATCCAATCCTCTGCCTGTCCGTATTGATGTGTGAGATAAACTCCACCGGAAAGAATATCGAAGGAATCAAACATACGACTGGTAAAAAATATCCCCTCGCCGCTATGGTGCTTTGGGTCCGTTGTTAATTTGCCTTTCGATAGTTCGAGGATCGCATGACGCTCGTCCAGTAGATTTAATGCTGCTTGAACTTTTTTGAATATGCCTACGCCATCATCCAAAATTAGCATTTCTGTCGAAGCCGCCGTCTTACTCAGGCGAACCAAGATTCTGTTACCACTGGAGTGATCTATTGCATTGTTAAACATCTCGGTGAAACCGTAGTGCCAAATATCAAGTACGTTCTCGGGAAGCACACCTAACACGCTCTTAATGTCATCCCGCCAGATTTGGTCCTCCGCAAGCTTACTGGCACCCATTCGGTATTCACGCTTCCACTCCACCAGTGGGCAAAGCTTATAAGACCGATTTCGTGTGTTTCCTGTCTCTGTGATCGCACCCTCCGAGTGAAGCCGCTGTAGGTGCTTGTTAACCGCCTGACGAGTTATCCCAAAGTGATCGGAAGTCACTTTGCTTAAGTCTTTGGGGTGCTTTTCAACGCTATTCAAAATGAAGCGTCTAACGTCCTCTCCCCGTAGCCGTACCCTCTGAGCCATCAGCAACATTCCTCAAAACATTGTCAACCTTAGTGATTTACATTGTCAACCATATGAGAGGGATTGTCAACTTCTCAGAGATACAACAATGAACCGCCTAAGTGTTAGAGAAAGAGCGCAGATACTTGGTTTCCTTGTTGAGGGGAATAGCATGCGTGCTGCATCGCGCATGGCAGACGTATCAATCAACACGGTCACCAAGTTGCTTGTTGACGTTGGTACAGCCTGCGGGGAATTACCAGAACAAGACCCTCCGCAACCTGTCCTGGCAAGCGCATCCAGTGCGATGAAATTTGGTCCTCTGCTATGCCAAGGAAAAGGGCCTTCCCACAGAGAAGCGCGGCGTTCCGGGATATGGCGACGTTTACATCTGGACTGCCATTTGTGCCGACACGAAGCTTGTTCCCAACTACTTTTTGTCGGTCGCCGTACTGTCGAACACGGACGGCTCTTTGTAGACGATCCAGCTTCCCGATTGTTGAATTCTAGCGGCCGTAGATCGCGCTTTCGGCACTGGCATCGACTACGCAATGCTGACCAAGCTCTACGGCGAATCGCAGCAAAACATCCGTAGCGGCAGGTACAGTCCGCCGGTATACACTGAATCGCCAAAGGCACGGTAGTCGGTTTCCCGGACGACAAGCATGTATCCACGAGCTATGGAGAGGGAAATAAATTAGACGAGCCTGTTGCTGCCCGGGGTGCAGCAAACTTCGTTGCGCCCGTTCGGCGGCGTGAATGCACGTTAAGTGCATTTCACGAAAACCCCGCTTCACCCCGCTTTCGCGGGAATGGCGAACAGAAGTTGGATGACGAAGAGAACGAAAGCGTTCGCCGATCAGGCGAACGCTTTTTGTACTACTCCCGCCGCCAGCATGGCGGCGCCCATCGCCGGCCAATGCGACTTCGCCGGCGTGAGCCGCGCGCCGAGGATGCGTTCGCGGATGCGAGTCCACGCGGGATTTTGGCTGCCGCTGCCACTGGTCCAGATGGCGGTGATTTTCGGCGCGCCGAGCTCGAGCAGCACGCTGTAGCCTTGCGCTTCGATGCGCGCGATGCCTTCGAGGATGCCTTGCAGGTACATCAGGCTGTCGCTCGGCAACGGTTCTAACTTCGGCGGCATGTTGGGATCGTTGATCGGGAAACGTTCGCCGATGTCGGGGAGCGGGTAGTAGCGTAGCTCGGT
>JBGPCS010000278.1:0-4349 GCA_041481875.1 Sulfurifustaceae bacterium | reverse complement strand
CTCTTCACGCGCGGCGAGACTCAGGCTCTGGTTGTGACGACGCTCGGCACTGGTCGCGATGCACAGCTGATCGACGCGCTCGAAGGCGAACGCAAAGAGCCGTTCATGCTGCACTACAATTTCCCGCCGTATTCCGTCGGCGAGACCGGCCGTATGACCGGCCCCAAGCGTCGCGAGATCGGACATGGGCGGCTGGCGAAACGCGGCATTCAGGCGGTGCTGCCGGACATGAGTGTTTACCCGTACGTGATACGCGTCGTGTCCGAGATCACCGAGTCGAACGGTTCGAGCTCGATGGCGTCCGTCTGCGGCGCCAGTCTCGCGCTGATGGATGCGGGCGTCCCGATTTCGGCGCCGGTCGCGGGTGTCGCGATGGGTCTTATTAAAGAAGAGAACCGTTTTGCCGTGCTAACCGATATCCTCGGCGACGAAGATCATCTGGGCGATATGGATTTCAAAGTCGCTGGTACGTCCAACGGCGTTACCGCACTGCAGATGGACATCAAGATTGAAGGCATTAACAAGGAGATCATGGACGTCGCGCTTAAGCAGGCGCGCGAGGGACGCTTGCATATCCTGGGCATAATGAACCAGGTCATAGCCGCGCCGCGTGCCGAACTGTCCGAGTTCGCGCCGCGCATCATCACCATCAAGATCCACCCGGACCGTATACGGGACGTCATCGGCAAGGGCGGCACCACGATCCGCGCGCTGACCGAAGAGACGGGTGCCACCATTGACGTCGAAGACGACGGCACGGTGAAGATTGCCTCCGCCGATCGCGCGGCCGGCGAAGAAGCGTGCCGGCGCATAAAGCAGCTAACCGCCGACGTCGAAGTCGGCATGATCTACGAAGGCAAAGTCGCGAAGTTGATGGACTTCGGCGCGTTCGTAACGATCCTGCCCGGCAAGGACGGCCTGGTTCATATCTCGCAGATTTCGCGCGAGCGCGTCGAGAATGTCAGCGACAAGCTGCGCGAAGGCGATCACGTAAAAGTCAAAGTGCTCGAAGTCGACAAACAAGGGCGCATACGACTCAGCATGAAGGCGGTCGAGGAAGGAGCTACTGCTCCGAGTACCTGAAGCAGCGCGCTCGCCGCACGCCTGCTACCGCAGGGCGAAGTAAAGATACCCGAGCAATGCCGCAAGCAGTCCCGCGGCGAGCCACCATCCGGCGTACGCGTGTGCGTTCGCGCTCGAGGATGGCGAGGACGTCGGCGCGGTGGCCGGTTCGCCGATCTGTACGGAGGCAAGCGCGGCGGCGAACTGTGTCACCGTGGCATAGCGATCGGCGGGATCGATCGCGCAGGCGCGCGCCAAGATGTCATCCAGCGCGGCCGGTAGCTCCTCTCGATGGCTGCGCATTTTCGTGTAGCTGAATGCATTCTTATCCGCGCTCGCACGCAGCTTTCCATAGGGAAATTCGCCGGTAAACATCTGGTAGATGGTAACGCCGGCGGCGTAGATGTCGCTGCGCTCGGTCGCCGTTCTTTCCGTGGAGAGTTCGGGGGCTCGATACGTTAGCGAACGAGAGGGCACGCGCCGCTCGATTTTCGATGACTCGTCGCGGGGATTGGCCATCATTCCGATTAGAAAAATCTGCCGGGCGCGCTTGTCGTGAAGCAGATGGTGTGGGCGAACGTCGCCGTGGATGACTCCTTGTCGGTGCAGCGCTTCAAGCGCGGCGAGAAGCTGCTCTGCGAGCGGCAGCGCTTCATCGGGTCGGAGGTAGTGCTTGCGTTTGATGCGCTTGGCGAGAGTCTCGCCTTTGCGGTACTCAAGCACCGAATAGCGCGCGGTGCGTCGCCCGAGCCGCAAGGAAATCGGCTTCAAGAAATGCGGGTTGTCGACGCGCTGTCCGATCGACTCCTCGCGCAAGAACGATTGGGCGTTTCCCTCGAACGAGGGGTCAGGAAAGCACAGCACGACAGTCCCGCCGGATTCTCCGTCCTTCGCTCGGTAGAGCCGAAAGCGGCGACTTTTCAGTATCAGCTTCTCGATGGTGAACCCGTCCACCTCGGTCCCGGTTGCGGGCAGCGCAACGAGCGGTAGGCTCGATCCCCGTACCGGCTGCGTCGTTTCGGTGGGAATCTTTTCAACGCGGGCGGCACAAACGCCGACATAGGCCGGTGTATGCGCGGCGAGCGCGTGTTGCACCAAGGTCTCGGCGATCTGTTGCGCGGTGCTGTCGGACTGTAGCGTGCCGAGGAGCGTGGATCCGGCGAGGACGTCATGCACGCCAGGGCTCGTGAGCAGAAACACATCGCCCTCCTTCAATCCACCTTCTCCATATTCGGCCTCCACGGCGTCCGTATAGCCACAGGCCTTGGTCACTTCGGTGCGGCGCGGCGCGAGCGGCAAGAGGTGATCGCGCGTGAGTTGCTTGATCTCCATATCGCGACAGCGCCAAGCGCGAATGTGACCGGCATGACCCGCGTACCAACGCCGGCCGTGCAATACCAGGGCCGCGACGGCGGCCGCGCGCCCGCGCTCGCCGGTTGCGCGCACGGCGTGGTTAGCGGCGTGCAATCCCTCCTCCAAGGCCTCGCGTGGGGATGCGGCATCTGCGGCGTAGTAGACGTCGCCGAGCGCGGTCGTGGCGGACCGCGCCGCGCTTTCTCCATCCGGTCGATCGGCGATCGCTTCGGCGCATGCGAGCAACGCGCCCTGTCCCGCTTCGCGCGCATTCTCGGCAACGGCAGCGAGACAGCATCCGGGACTCATGCCGCGCTTGGTCGATCGCTCGTAGTAGCCGATGTCGAGAAACAGTCGCATGGGATTAGGGAGATTGAGAGTCGTTCCACTTCGGGGTCGCCCGTTGAGTATAGTCAGGAGCCGATACGCATCCGGGCGGTAGTGCACTCGTCGGGGTGGTCTTAACGTGAAGTGCGGCGAACTTCAGCCAATGCGGGCTGACGCCGCGAGGAACCGGTCGCCGGTTGCGGCCGAGGCGTCCGGTCTTGCTAGTGACCGCTTGACTTCCCTAGGGCTACTTGTCGCAGGCACCAAAGTCCCTATACCGCTCCTCGGTTCGCGTGATGCCCCACAAGGCGTAGCGATATAATCCCGCGAGGCTAAACGGGGGGTGGCTAGCCCATGAGAAATAGGGGTCGCGCCGACCGCGTACGTTGCGGCGGTAGATGCGAGAGGGGGGTAGGAAATCCGGCGCCGGACCGCCGGTTTCCTTTGCTGTTTTCCCGCAATCTGTGGCCGACGTCGCGCCAATCGGCGCGGCGCGGCATATCCCCCCGCTGATTTTTCGACCAACTAGCACACATGGGCACGCAAGCGGCACATCGCTTGCATATCCACTGAGGAACCGGGGTTATTGGCAAGTGTGCGGGTCCATCCGCGTGGGCCTGCGCGCGAGCTGAGAAACGAGGAGAGATCGTGCGGGTGGGTCTGGATTCCCAAAGTATCGGAGCGACAGTTGCCGCTGCGTGCCGTCGTTTGGGACCGCCCGCGCCGTTCGCTGTTTGCGCACTTCTGCCGCTGATACTGGCCGCTTGGAATACTGCTCACGCGAGCGAAGCGCAGCAGCTCATGGTGAAACTGCGAGATTCCCGGACCGTCCGCGCCGCAGTCGTGTCCGGCGACGTGCTCGATACGTTGAGCGCGAGTGCGGGAGTTCCCCTGGAGCACGTGAGGCGCATGTCCGGTGGCGCGCAAGTACTCCGCCTTCCGGGTGTCACGACGCCCGCGGAGGCCGAGGTCGTAGCGCAACAATTGCGACAAGATCCCAATGTCGAACTCGCCGAACCCGATCGCCGGGTACAGCCGCTGCTCGTACCGAACGACCCGAGCTACTCCCAGCAGTGGAGTTTGCATGACGCCGCCGCCGAGATTGCGGGAGCGAATCTTCCCGGTGCGTGGGATATGAGTACCGGTTCTCCGGGTGTTGTTATCGCCGTCGTCGATACCGGAATTGTGCCGCACGCCGATCTCGATTCCACGGCGCGTGTATTGTCGGGTTACGATTTCGTGGGCGATTCCTTTGTGGCCAACGACGGGGGCGGACGAGACGCCGATTCCACGGATCCCGGCGATTGGGTGACGGACGCCGACGTCGCGGATCATCACTCGCAGTGCGGCTACTCGGAGCACAGCTCGTGGCACGGTACGCATGTCGCGGGCATCATCGGCGCGAGCGCGCAAAACGGCATCGGGGTGACCGGCATCAATTGGAACTCGAAACTCCTGCCCGTTCGCGTCCTTGGTAAATGCGGCGGTTGGATGTCCGACGTGCTGGACGGCGCGCGCTGGGCAGCCGGCATAGCGGACCCGTATCTCCCGCCCAACTCGAATCCCGCGCGCGTCATTAATATGAGTCTTGGCGCCAACTATCCCTG
>JBGPCS010000277.1:0-4366 GCA_041481875.1 Sulfurifustaceae bacterium | reverse complement strand
CGGCGAGCAGTCAGAAATGCGTGCGCGCGGGTGGCAAGCACAATGATCTCGAGAACGTGGGTTACACCGCGCGGCATCATACATTTTTCGAGATGCTCGGTAATTTCAGCTTCGGCGATTATTTTAAGCGCGAGGCGATTCAGTACGCCTGGGAATTTCTGACCAAGGAGCTGCGCTTGGCGCCCGAGCGGTTGTGGGTAACGGTTTACACCGACGATGACGAAGCCGCCGACATCTGGCTGAAGCAGATCAAGGTGGATCCCAAGCGGTTCGTTCGCCTCGGCGAGAAGTCGAATTTCTGGGCGATGGGCGATACCGGCCCTTGCGGCCCTTGCAGTGAAATTTTTTACGATCACGGCGCCGGCATTCCCGGCGGTCCACCCGGCAGTCCGGATGAGGATGGCGACCGTTACGTCGAAATCTGGAACCTCGTGTTCATGCAGTACAACCGCGACAGCGCGGGAAAGCTTACGCCATTGCCTAAACCATCGGTTGACACCGGGATGGGCTTGGAGCGCGTGGCCGCGGTAATGCAAGGTGTGCACAGCAATTACGAGATCGATTTGTTCCAGGCGCTGATCAAAGCAGCGGCGGAGATTCTCGGTACGCGAGATCTGAAGAGCCCGTCGCTCAACGTCATCGCCGATCACATCCGCGCCAGCGCGTTTCTTGTTACCGACGGCGTATTTCCCTCGAACGAGGGACGAGGGTATGTGCTACGCCGCATCGTCCGGCGGGCGATACGTCATGGGCACAGGCTCGGCGGGAACGAGACATTTTTTTATAAGCTCGTGCCGACGCTTGTCGAGGAGATGGGCGACGCCTACCCGGAGCTTACGCAGACGCAACAGACGATCGAGCGCACGCTGAAGGCAGAAGAGGAACGCTTTAATGAGACGCTGGATCGTGGACTCAAGATTCTCGATCAGGACATCGAGAGCTTGAAAGGCGACACCATTTCCGGTGAAACGATCTTCAAGCTCTACGACACTTTCGGATTCCCCGTCGATCTGACCCGCGACGTCGCGATTGAGCGTGGACTCAAGCTCGACATGGCGGGTTTCGAGCACGAGATGGAAGCGCAACGCGAACGGGCCCGTGCGGCTTCGGTATTCAAATTGGTCGAGATCGGTGCCGTTACCGTTGATGAGCCAACGCAATTCACTGGCTACGAACGCCTGCGTGATGAGGGTAAGGTGTTGCAGATAACACGCGGAGCGGATCTTGCTCAGGCGGGTGCCCTCACGGCAAGCGAGCAAGGAAATATCGTCCTCGACAGAACGTCGTTTTACGCCGAATCTGGCGGTCAAGTCGGTGATCGAGGTGTATTACGTGTAGGTGGCGCTGTGTTTCAGGTTGAAGACACGCAGAAGCGCGGACAAGTTTACGTCCATCAGGGACGAGTTGAGAAGGGTCAAATCCGCGTAGACGATTGCGTGGAGACGGTTGTGGATCAGGAGCGTCGCCAAAAGATTCGTCTCAACCATTCAGCGACGCACCTGCTCCATGCGGCTCTGCGCAAGCATCTCGGTACGCATGTCACGCAGAAAGGCTCTTTGGTTGATTCCGAATATTTTCGTTTCGACTTTTCACATCCGCAGGCGATGACGCCTGAGGAATTGCAGCGTGTCGAAGACCTGGTGAATGAACAAGTGCGCGCCAATCATGAAGCTGAAACGCGCGTTATGGATCTCGAACAGGCGAAGGCCGGCGGTGCAATGGCGTTGTTTGGTGAAAAGTACGACGAGAAAGTAAGAGTGCTACGGCTAAGCGATTTCTCCGTTGAGCTTTGCGGCGGTACGCACGTGCGCCGTACCGGCGACATCGGGCTCTTCAAGATCGTTTCCGAAGGCGGCGTCGCCGCCGGCGTGCGTCGCATCGAGGCCGTTACCGGTGGCGGCGCCGAAGCGTGGATACGGAGCCAGCAAGAGCAGCTGGACCATATCGCGCGCTTGCTCAAATCCGATCGCGCCTCGGTGGTCGATAAGGTTCAGCAGTTGCAAGCGCGCTCGAAGAGCCTCGAAAAGGAACTCGAGCAGACGAAAGCGAAGCTTGCGAGTGGCGGCGGAGCGTCGTTGCTCGATCGGGTCGAAGAAATCAAAGGCGTGCGCGTGCTCGCGGCTCAGTTGGATGGGGCGGATGTAAAAGTATTACGCGAAGCGGTGGACCACTATAAAGACAAGCTCGCGCCCGCTGCCATTGTGTTGGCATCGATCCAGGACGGGAAGGTGAGTCTCATCGCCGGAGTGACCAAGGATCTCACGACGCGCGTAAATGCCGGAGAGCTGGTGAATCACGTGGCGGCGCAAGTCGGCGGCAAAGGCGGCGGGCGGGCGGACATGGCGCAGGCCGGAGGTAATGACCCGGCGGGGCTCGAACGCGCGCTACGAGCGGTTTCCGCGTGGGTAAGCTCTCGTCTTTAGCGGCCGCCGTCAACGCTTGCCGCGTTTCGACCGTTTACTCATAGAAGGAAAGCCTGTTTAATCTGTGGACTCACTCTGTACGCGTCATTTTCTATGGCATTGATCGTCCAAAAATACGGTGGCACCTCGGTGAGTGGCCCCGATCGCATTAACGCAGTGGCGCAGAAGGTGGCGCGCGCGCGCGCGGCGGGCAACGATTTGGTTGTTGTCGTGTCTGCGATGAGTGGCGAGACGGACCGCCTGATCAAACTCGCGAAGGCGTTGCACCCCGAGCCGCCGGCACGGGAGCTCGATGTGCTGCTGGCGACTGGCGAACAGACGACGATCGCGCTTCTCAGCATGGCGCTCGAACGCTTGGGCGTGCCCGCGCGCTCTTACACCGGCCACCAGGTGCACATACGCACGGACAACGTCCACGGAAAGGCGCGCATCCTGGATATCGACGACAAGCGGGTGCGCGACGATATCAAGAAGGGCCGAGTCGTGGTTGTCGCTGGCTTTCAAGGCGTCGATGAGGAAGGCAATATCACGACGCTCGGCCGCGGCGGTTCCGACACTACCGCCGTTGCCATGGCGGCAGCGCTCGGCGCGGACGAGTGCCAGATTTATACGGACGTGGATGGCGTCTACACGACCGATCCACGAATCGTTCCGACCGCGCGGCGTCTCGATCACATCACCGATGAAGAGATGCTCGAGATGGCAAGTCTCGGCGCCAAAGTGTTGCAGATTCGCTCGGTCGAGTTTGCCGGCAAATATAAGGTTCCCCTTCGGGTGCTGTCGTCGTTCGAGGACGGTCCCGGAACGTTGATCGCGTATGAGGAAACACATATGGAAGCGCCGCTGATATCGGGGATAGCATTCAACCGAGACGAGGCTAAGCTCACGATTCGCGGCGTACCCGACCGGCCTGGCATCGCGGCCCGAATACTTGGGGACGTCGGCAAGGCCAACATCAATGTCGACATGATCGTGCAAAACGTCGGGGCCGACGGCACGACTGATTTCACCTTTACAGTGGATCGCGGCGACTATCAAAAGGCGATCGAAATCCTGCGGCAAGTTGCGCAGGCGCTGAAGGCCCGCGAAGTCAGCGGTGACGACAAGATCGTCAAGATTTCCATAGTCGGCGTCGGTATGCGCTCGCACGCGGGTATTGCGAGCACGATGTTCCAGGCGTTAGCGGACGAGGGCATCAACATACAAATGATTTCCACCTCCGAGATCAAGATCTCGGTCGTGGTGGACGAAAAATATCTTGAGCTTGGAGTACGGGCGTTGCATGATGCGTTTGGATTAGGTCGACCAACCGCGGAGCCGGGCAAGCGTAAGATCGAAAACGCATCGCGCTAGCAGGCTGGGGCAAACGGGTGGGATAGACTGGCACGGAAGGTGCATAGTTTTGCAAGTGCGTATGGGTGGCGGGTCCACGCAAGCCAAAGGATCACAGGCTTTTCTAATAAGATCCTTAACTTAGCGTCCGATGCGTTGTCCCGAGTGTAGCCACTCGGGTTAGGGACTCGAGGTACACGTCGTCTGGAGGACGGCTGAGCTATGGTACGGTAAGTAGGGATATCGGACAGAGACGGAGCGACCAAGAAAGGAGTGCATAGAAATGTTGATTTTGACTAGACGCATTGGAGAGACGCTGAACATCGGTGACGATGTTCAAGTGACGGTGCTTGGCATAAAGGGCAACCAAGTCCGGATCGGAGTCAATGCGCCCAAAGAGATCCCGGTTCATCGAGAAGAAATCTACGAGCGCATCAAAAAAGAAAAAGAAGCCGGTATCGTGCACGAACCACGCACGGCAACCGAACAAGGCAAGGGCTAACCCCCGGTTTCCTTTACGTTACCGGCAGCAGCAGGTATGCTTGCTGCCGTTCGTAAAGGAGAGATGGCCGAGTTGGTCGAAGGCGCTCCCCTGCTAAGGGAGTATGGGG
>JBGPCS010000276.1:0-4368 GCA_041481875.1 Sulfurifustaceae bacterium | reverse complement strand
GCGCGCGACGCTGCGGCCCAATATGTATGCTGCGCGTCCGGCGTCCAAGCCAAGCGCGCGTTCGGCTGCCATTCATAGCCGGTGGTGTAGTTGTTGTTCTCTACCTTGGTGCCAACGGTGAGCTGTAGCCTTTCCGGCATCAAGGCGAAGGTGTCTTGGATAAAGGCGCTGGCGGTCGGATCGGTCCGGCGCGCGGGATCGATGGTCGCGAGCCCGGGAGCGACGCGGATGTCGTCGCGCGTCCTCCGATAACCGAGTCCCCAAACGACTTGGTGGCTCGTTGCCGGCACGAAGTTGTGTTGAAACTCAAAATCATAGGTGTCGCGCTTTTCGTCGATTTGCAAGTTATCGATCGCGAGATGATCGTAGTAGAGCTGAACGCGCAGGCTTTCCGTGTCCGATAACCGCCCGCTCCAATTGGCGAGTAGGTTGCCCCCGGTATGGTCGACGTCCTGCGTGGTCGTCGCCGTGTCACGTTGGCCGGCCACGGTGCTGAACACGTCGCCGGAGACACGCATCGCATTGCTCGCGTTTTTATCCCAGTCCCAGCGAAAGCCGGTCTGGCTCATGCGACTGTCGTCGGCCGCGTTGCCGGCGGGCGAGAAGCCGGTGTCGCGCGCAACGGACTTCGCGTAGACGCGCGCGTACTGATCGTCGCCCGATCGCCAGCCGTAACGCGCGGCGCTGAAGGCGCGTTCCTCCGTGCCCCCGCCGGCCGCGACCAATCCTCCCTGCGTGTCGCGCGCCTGTTTAGTAATGATGTTGATGACGCCGTTGACGGCATTCGCGCCCCACAGCGTGCCCCCCGGACCGCGGATCACTTCGATGCGATCGACGTTCTCCAGCATGACGTCACGCGCTTCCCACAACACGCCCGTGAACAACGGATCGTAGACCGAGCGGCCATCGATCAGCACCAGCAGTTTGTTGGAGCTGCGAGTATTGAAGCCGCGGATGCTGACGGCCCACTTGTTCGCATCGACCCGCGCCACGTCTACACCCGGAACCAGGCGTAGTGCTTCCGGGATGCTGGTAACGCGCGCGCGCCGTATGTCTTCGTTGGTGAGGACGTAAATCGCGCTTGGTACTCCTTGGACCGGCTCGAGGCGGCGCGCGGCGGAATAGACGTCGATGTCCATCAATTGCTCCAACGTGAGGCTCTTCACGTCGAGAACGGGCGGTTCGGCGCGAAGCGGCATCGGCGCTCCCATCGCGCTAAGCGCAACGACGATCAGCGTGCAGACGGATCGGATACCGGCTCGCCGAGCACTGCATCGATTCCGCCGTTCGAACGGCGCGATCCGCAAATCGGCTACCGTTGCGGGCGCACCGAAGGATGAAACGCGTGACAGGTACCGCTGTAATCTTCCAGCTCGGGCCACCGAGATTGGCGACCGCGACAATCCCTCACACCGATAATCCATCGGCACGCCGTGAAGCATGTAACCCCCTGAACACCTGTTCCGGGTCGGGCCGAGCCCGATCCTTGGTCTCCATGAAGTATAGGTGCTGCGTTCCGATCGACAGTCGGCGTCTTACCGCGAGCAGCCGGAGGAAGTCGCTCGTTTGCGAAGCATGCGCACGCCTTACCTAAATGGGTGCATGGCTGCGGTTTTTGCACCATTTGCGCCTTAATCCGTAGGGTTCGAAGCCTTAGGGGCCGGTGGAATGAGGGCCGTGTTGTCGCGGCATTCTGGCCCGGTTCGTGCTGGCGTCCAAGATTCGTGGAAACCGCGCAGCGCCACTACGACGAAATGCACGCCGCCGACGGCGAGGTGCGCGCGCATTTCCGCGCGCTCGCCGAATGGCTCGCGGCAACACCGCCGGAACGCGTCGCGGAGAAACGGCGCGAGGCGGATCTGCTGTTCCATCGGGTCGGCATCACCTTCGCCGTCTATGGCGACGATCAAGGCGCGGAGCGTCTCATTCCCTTCGACACCATCCCGCGCATCATTCCGAAGGCCGAATGGGAGCTACTGGCGCGCGGGCTGAAGCAGCGGGTGAACGCGCTCAATCGCTTTCTGCACGACATCTATCACGCGCAAGAAATTTTGAAAGACGGCGTCATTCCGGCCGAGCAGGTGCTTACCAACGACGCTTATCAAGTATCGATGCTCGGTCTCGATCTTCCGTACGGCGTCTACTCGCACATCGCCGGCATCGATCTCGTGCGCCACGAAGACGGGACGTACTACGTGCTCGAGGACAATCTGCGCACGCCTTCCGGCGTGTCGTACATGCTCGAAAATCGCAGGATGATGATGCGCCTGTTCCCCGAGTTGTTCGCGCGCCAGCGCGTGTTGCCGGTCGAGCACTATCCGGCGTTGTTACTCGAAACGCTGCGCGCCGCCGCGCCGCAAACGCAAAGCGATCCGACCGTCGTCGTGTTGACGCCCGGGCCGCACAACAGCGCGTACTTCGAGCACGCGTTCCTCGCGCAGCAAATGGGCACCGAGCTGGTCGAGGGCGCCGATCTCTTCGTCAAGGACGGCCATGTTTACATGCGTACGACCGCCGGCCCGCAGCGCGTCGACGTGATCTATCGGCGCATCGACGATGCGTTTCTCGATCCATTGGCGTTCAACGCCGACTCGCTCCTCGGTGTCGCCGGGCTGCTATCGGTTTATCGCGCGGGCAACGTCGCGCTCGCGAACGCCATGGGCACGGGCGTTGCGGACGACAAGTCGACGTATCCGTATGTGCCGGACATGATCCGTTTCTATTTGCACGAAGAGCCGATCCTCGCGAACGTCCCGACGTGGCAATGCCGCAAGCCCGAGGATTTGGAGCAGGTCATGGATCGGTTGGCGGAGCTGGTCGTGAAGGAAGTGCAAGGCTCGGGTGGCTACGGCATGCTGATCGGCCCGACGTCCTCGCGCGAGGAAATCGAGGCGTTCCGCGGCCGCATTCAAAGTAATCCGGCGAACTACATCGCGCAGCCGACATTGTCGCTGTCCACGTGTCCGACGTTCGTCGAGCAAGGCATCGCCCCGCGGCACATTGACCTGCGGCCGTTCGTGCTCTCGGGCCGCGACGTGAAGTTCGTGCCGGGCGGGCTCACGCGCGTCGCGTTGAAAGACGGCTCGCTCGTCGTCAATTCCTCGCAGGGCGGCGGCACCAAAGACACCTGGGTAGTCGAGTAATGCTGTCACGCGTCGCCAATCGCATTTTTTGGATGAGCCGCCAGATGGAGCGCGCGGAAAATATCGCGCGCATTTTGGGCGTCACTTCGAACATGCTGCTCTTCGGCAGCCGCGAGCTGCAAGAGCAAAACCTGCTCGCGCCGCTAACGATCACCGGCACCGCCGCCGCGTTTTTCGAGCGCCACGATGCGCTGACGCCGGAAACGCTTATCGATTTCCTCGCGCTCGACGAAAAGAACGCATCGTCCATTTACTCGTGCCTCAAATGGTCGCGCGAGAACGCGCACGCGGTGCGCTGGCAGATCACCTCGGAGATGTGGGAGACGCTGAACGCCACCTGGCTCGAAGCGCGCAACATGCGCCGCGAGCAGATCGTGAATGGCGGCGCCACGCAATTTTTCGACTGGGTGAAGGAGCGCAGCCATCTGTTTCGCGGTGTCACGCACGGCACTATCGTGCGCGGCGAGGCGTTCAACTTCTCGCGCATCGGCACCTTCCTCGAACGCGCCGACAACACCGCGCGCATTTTGGACGTGAAGTACCATGTGTTGCTGCCGAGCATCGAAGACGTCGGCGGCGCGCTCGATTACTACCAATGGACGTCGCTGCTGCGTTCGGTGTCGAGCTTCGAAACTTACCGCACGCTGTACCGCGATCAGATCCTCCCGATCAAAGTCGCCGAGCTGTTGATTCTCGAGGCACGCATGCCGCGTTCGCTCGTCGCCTGCTTCGACGAGATGAACCGCGCGTTGTCGTACGTGAACGGCACGAACGACGCGGCGGCGAAGCGGCTCGCGGGAGAATTGCACGCGCGCTTGACGCACGCGGACATCGAGGAGATTTTCCAAGACGGACTGCACGAGTACTTGACCGCGTGCCTCGCCGACATCAACGAGCTCGGTAGTCGCATTCAGCGCGCCTATTTGGGGGTCGTGTGAAACTCGCGATCAGCCATGAGACTTGTTACCGCTACGACGCGCCGGTGCGCGGCAGCACGCAGTACTTGCGCCTGACGCCGCGCGACAGCGCGCGCCAGCGCGTGCTCGAATGGCGCATCGACGCGCCGGTGAAACCGGTGCAAACCGAAGACGGTTACGGCAACGTGCTGCACGTGCTGACGCTCGACAAGCCGGTGCGCGAAATCCGCATCCGCGCCGTCGGTGTCGTGACCACGCTCCCCGCCGCCGATGACATCGACACGTTGTCGCTGTCGCCGCTCGTGTTC
>JBGPCS010000275.1:0-4432 GCA_041481875.1 Sulfurifustaceae bacterium | reverse complement strand
CTCCCTCTCCCAGAGTAAAAAAACACGCGCGCGAGCGCGTATCGGCTCGCGCCCTTCTCCCTCAAAGGGAGAAGGAGCGTAAGGTAGAGTCGCGTGAAGGCGGCTCGCGGTGTTATGCGCCGGCTTCCAGCGCCACGAAAGCGAGGGCGTGATCTTCCTCGTCGGTCAAGCTCAAATGCGCCGCACCGATGTGGTTCGTTCGCATGAACTCGAGCGCGCGTCCGCCGAAATTCAACTCCGGTTTTCCCCGCCGGTCGTGCAGTACTTCGATATCGCGAAAACGCAAACCGCCAACGAAGCCGGTGCCCATCGCCTTCGCCGCGGCCTCTTTGGCGGCGAAACGGCGCGCGAGATAGTGCGCGGGCTTCACGGCGTGGCGAAAATCCGCGAGCTCTGCCTCCGTCAAGATACGCGCGGCGAATCGTTCGCCATGACGCTTGAGGCTGCGCTCGACGCGCCCGACTCGGACGATGTCGGTGCCGATCCCGTAGATCATCCCGTCGCCGCCTCGCGCATGAGGCGCTTCATCTCGCGCACGGCCGCGCCGATGCCGACGAACAGCGCCCGTGCCACGATCGCGTGGCCAATATTGAGCTCCGCGACGCCCGCGATACCGGCGATCGGCTGCACGTTGTGGTAGTGCAGTCCGTGTCCGGCGTTGACGACTAACCCAAGGGAGCGTCCGTGCTCGACCGCGCGTACGATGCGCCCAAGTTCTTCGCGCCGCCGCTCGGTATCCGGCGCTTCGGCATAGTGGCCCGTATGTATTTCAATCACGGGCGCGCCCGTGACCGCCGCGGCATCCACCTGCGCCGGCTCGGGATCGATAAAGAGCGAAACCCGAATGCCGAGTTCGACCAGACTCGCGCAGCAACGCGCTATGCGATCGCGCTGCCCGCGCACGTCAAGCCCGCCTTCCGTGGTGAGTTCTTCGCGTCGCTCCGGGACCAGGCAGCAATCCTGCGGACGCAAACGGCGTGCGAACGCGATCATGTCGTCGGTCGCCGCCATTTCAAGATTCATGCGTGTCTGCAACAAGTCGCGCAAGATCTCCACGTCGCGCTCCTGGATATGGCGGCGGTCCTCGCGCAAATGCAGCGTGATCGCGTCCGCGCCGGCCTGCTCGGCTTCGAGCGCCGCGTGCACCGGGTCGGGATAAGGGGTGCCGCGCACTTGGCGCAGCGTCGCGACATGGTCAATATTGATGCCGAGCTGGATCATCTGCCTCCGCATCCCGCGCGTACCACCGACGGCGCGGGATCTTGGAACAAGCGTCGGCTGTGCAGCGGTTTATCTCCCAAATGCGGTGCCAACGCGGCACGCGTCAGTGCCTTAATCTCGCGCAGCGCCGCTTCGTCGTCGAGCCGCTCCGCGGCGAGCGCCAGCAAACTCGCGCCGCGCAGCCGGACGCTGCCCGCGCGCGGTGCGAGGTCCGCAGGATCCACTCGCACGGCGCCGCGCTCGCACCAATAATCGTACACCGCGTCGTGCTCGATCGGCTGCTCGTTTACGCTCTCACGCTCGAGCGTTAGGCCGTAACCGATCTCCTTCAGCAAGTGCTTTTCGAAAACGCGCAGCACCGCTTCGTGCGATCGGTGCTCGCACAGTCCTTCCAAGGCGGCGCGATAGCGGTCGTAGAGCGTCTCGTGCGGATCGTGGCGGTGCAACAGCCGCATCAACAATTCGTTCAAATAAAACGCGCAATAAAGCGCCGTCCCCGCCAGCTCGATCGTCGCTCCCTCCGCTTCCGCGCCGGTCAATGTCATGAGGTCGCTTCTACCGCTCCAACCGAGTAACAGCGGTTGGAATGCCTTGAGCACGCCGCGATTCTTGCTGCTCGGTCGGCGCGCCCCCTTCGCGATGAGGCCGAGACGACCATGGCGGCGCGTGTAGACCTCGAGCAGCAGACTGGTCTCGCTGTAGTTGCGCTGGTGCAGAACGAAAGCACTTTGTTGCTGCTCGCGCATTTAGGCCAGGTCCTCCTGGTAGCCAAAGCGCTGCAACGCGCGCGCGTCGTCGGACCAACCCTTGCGGACTTTCACCCACAATTGAAGATTGACTTTCTTGCCGTGCTGCTTCTCAAGCGCGCGGCGCGCGCGAACGCCGACTTGCTTCATGCGCTCGCCCGCTTTACCGATCAGAATCGCCTTTTGTCCTTCCTTCTCGGCCCACACGATGGCCTCCACATCCAGCCGTTTCTGGCCCTGCACGAAGCGCGTCACTTCAATCGCGGCGGCGTGCGGAACCTCCTGCCCGTAGAGCGCGAGGATCTGCTCGCGCACGATTTCGCCCGCGAGAAAGCGCTCGCTCTTGTCCGTGCGTCGATCCGCCGGAAACGCGGGCGCTTGCTCCGGCAAATATTTGATCAACGCTTGTTCCAAGGCGGCGACATTATCGCCCGAACGCGCCGACAGCGGTACGATCTCGGCGAACGCCATGCGCTGCGCCGACTCTCGCGTCAACGGCAACAACGTGGCTCGATCCTTCAGGCGGTCCACTTTGTTGATGACGAGAACCACCGGCACCGTGAGCCGCCTAGCCAATTCGAAGGCGCGGATGTCGTCGGTATGCCAGCCCTCGGCGCTGATCATCAGAACCACGACATCCACCCCTTCCACGCTTGCGCTTGCGAGGCGCGAAAGGTATCGGTTGAGGCGTCGTCCCTCGGGCGCATGCAAGCCCGGCGTGTCGACGTATATGATCTGCGTCCGGTCGCTGGTTTTGATGCCGAGGATGCGGTGGCGCGTCGTTTGCGGCCGGCGCGATACGATGCTGATGTGCTGTCCGACGAGCCGATTGAGCAACGTCGACTTGCCGACGTTAGGCCGCCCGATAAGAGCGACCATGCCGCTGCGAGATCTCTGCGCTTCATTGCTTCCCGAGTTCAAGCCGCTCCAGGACCTCGCGCGCCGCCTGTTGCTCCGCTGCCCGCCGCGTGCTGCCTTCGCCGCGCATGCGCAAGGAAAGCTCCGGGATCTCGCATTCGACAACAAACATCTGATGATGCGGCTCGCCCAACGTCTCGATCAAGTGATAGGTCGGAACCGCCAGCGAACGTTTCTGCAAATGTTCTTGAAGTCTCGTCTTCGCATCCTTCGGAATAGCCCGCGCATCCAAGCGATCGAGATAAGGCCCGTAGAGTCGCAAGATCAACGCGTGCGCGGGCTCGATTCCACCGTCGAGATAAATCGCGCCGAAGATCGCCTCCAGCACGTCCGCCAGAATCGAATCGCGATCGAAGCCGCCGCTCTTCAGCTCCCCGCCGCCGAGCGCGAGTGAATCGCCGAGCGCAAGATCGCGCCCGATCGTCGCCAGCGTTTCTTCCTTCACCAAGCTCGCGCGCAACCGCGTGAGATCGCCCTCGGGGAGATCGGGAAAGCGATCATACAGCTCGGTGGAGACGGCGAAGCCGAGAATGCTGTCGCCGAGGAATTCCAGGCGTTCGTAATGCCTGCCGCTGTGGGACCGATGCGTCAGCGCCCGCTCCAGGAGCGAGGTGTCCGCAAAAGTATAATTCAATCGGCGGCAGAGCTCGGCCTGCGCCCTACTCGGCCAATCGGACCTGCCGCGCATGGTTAAACTCGAGAAGCGCCGAGACGTTGTACGCGAGCGGCACGACGACCTCATAACTGATGACAACCTGTTTCATTTTCCCCATCGGTTTGATTTCCAACTGCTTCGCTTTGACGTTTGTCACGTTGTCGATGTCGAAGCGTTTGTCCAGCCGCTCGATCAATTCGGCCCTCGACATCGCCTCGGCGTTCGGTTCGCGCATCAGCCCGTCGAGCGCGGTACGAACCTTCAAATCTTCCAGATAGGGCGGCAACAAGTTGAAAAACAAGAACAGAAAAAACGCGAGCACGCCGATGACAAACATCGCGCTCCACATGCTCATTCCACGCTGCCGGCTGGCGATCATAGCTTCCTCTGTTGTAGGCAAACCGATGCTATGAGTTTAGCGAATAATACTGCCGATGCGCTCGAAAGCGATCCGCTGCCACAACCACGGAGGATCGTTGCGGCTGTCCCAAGAAAACCATATCAAAAACGCCCTTCCGACCAGGTTTTCCTCGGGCACGAAACCCCAGAAGCGGCTGTCGTTGCTGTGATCGCGGTTGTCACCCATGACGAAATAGTGCCCGGGCGGAACCACGAAGGTCGGCGCGGGCCCGTAATCCGGGCGTGGCGTCAGCAAGATGTCGTGCTCGACGCCATCGAGGCGTTCGCTGTGGCGCGCCGCCTCGTACAGCAGCTCGCCGTCTTGCTGCACGTTGTACGCGGCCGCGGCGGTTTGCAACATGAGTTGGCCGTTGATGTACAGCTTCTTGCCTTCGTAGGTGATCCGGTCGCCGGGCAATCCGACGACGCGCTTGATGTAGTTGACCGACTCGTCGCGCGGGAAACGGAACACCATGACGTCGCCGCGTCGCGG
>JBGPCS010000274.1:0-4437 GCA_041481875.1 Sulfurifustaceae bacterium | reverse complement strand
TGCGTCAGCCAGGTCGGCGAGCAGGCGGGGAACGTGGCGCGCAACGCGGTACTGTCCTCGAAGCTGCCGGAGCGCGTGCCCGGCACGTCGGTCGACCGCCAGTGCGGATCGTCGCAGCAGGCGCTGCACTTCGCCGCACAAGCGGTGATGTCAGGTGCGATGGACGTCGTGATCGCCGCCGGTGTCGAGTGCATGACGCGTGTCCCGATGGGGTTGTCGGTCGCGCTGCCGGCGAAAAATGGCTTCGGCACGCCGAAAGGCCCGCACCTGGAGGAACGCTATCCGAACATTCAGTTCAGTCAATTCCTCGGCGCCGAGATGATGGCGAAGAAGTTCGACATTCCGAGGGATGCGCTCGACAACTACGGCTACATCAGCCACAAGCGCGCGATCGACGCGACCGAAGCGGGACGGTTCGAACGCGAGATCGTGCCGCTGGAAGTGACGCTCCCCGACGGCTCGCAGACCACGCACAAGGTCGACGAAGGCATTCGCTTCGACGCCAGCCTCGACGCGATCCGCGGCGTGAAGCTGCTCGCCGAGGGCGGGCGCATCACCGCCGCGACCTCGAGCCAGATTTGCGACGGCGCGTCGGGCGTGATGGTGGTGAATGAAACCGGCCTCAAGGCGCTCGGCGTCAAACCGCTCGCGCGCATCCATCACATGTCGGTGCTCGGTCACGATCCGGTGATCATGCTCGAAGCGCCCATCCCCGCGACGCAGCGCGCGCTGAAGAAAGCCGGCATGAAGATCGACGATATCGATCTCTACGAAGTCAACGAAGCCTTCGCTTCCGTCCCCGTCGCTTGGCTGCAACAAATGCACGCCGATCCCGAAAAACTAAACGTCAACGGCGGCGCCATCGCCCTCGGCCACCCGCTCGGCGCGAGCGGCACCAAGCTGATGACGACGCTGGTGCATGCACTGCATCAGCGTAACAAGCGCTGGGGCTTGCAGACGATGTGCGAAGGCGGCGGAATGGCGAACGTAACGATCGTCGAGAGGCTGTAGCGCGGAGAAGATCTTTAAAGATTTAACTGAGGGGAGCCGCAGAGCGGAGAACCCGGAAGAATCCGCTTCGCTCTACTCGGGGAGCGCTCCTCACGGACACGGACACGGTCATGGCTGACGCCAACAAGGAAGAGAAGAAAGCAAACGCCCACCTCGACACGTTAGACGAGCTGGCGCGGCGACTGCACGGCAAGGTGGAGAGCGCATCTCCCGACCCGCGTCCTACGGTTCTCGTCTTTGTCGGAGCGGGAGCCTCCAGAGTAGCCGGCTTGCCACTTGGCGAGGAACTCAAAAGCTATCTAAACAAAGATTTCGTCACCAACCATACAGACAACGCGACAATACGCGAACTTCTCGCTGAAGAGATCCTGGCGATACACGGGCACTATCACCCCGCCAAGTTAACCCTCTTTGAATTCGTCGCCGTTATTTCGAGATTCGCCTACGGGCGGAAGGTGATCCGCACGGCGATTGAAAAATACTTGAGTAAACCTACCCACCGGCCGCTTAACTATGAGCTGCTGACCCACCTGGCAAAACATAGATACGTCGACCACTTCGTCGTACTTAACTTCGACCGTCTGTTGGACGAAGCGCTTCTCGATGAGCTTCCGGAGCGAGCGAAGGTTGTGGCCAGCGCGCAGGACATTCCCTCGGCGGCGTCGCGTACCGGCGAAGAGTGCTTCGCGGTGCACCCCTTCGGCATACTCGGGGAAGGACCGTATAGCCTCACGCCCGATGATTTGGCGAGATTCGGTCCGCATCCGATTCGCGAGTTCGTCGAGGAAAAGTTACTGCCTTGGAACGGCGATCCGTCGCAACCTCTGCTTCTACTGCTCGTCGGCTATAACGCCGCCGAGCCGGCGTTCGCTCGATTCCTGCGCACGCATCAGGATAAGTGGCAGCGGAATCACGCCAGGAAGCGGCAAATCGATGCGTTCGCGATCAACCCCGATCAAAAAGGAACCGACGCCCTCACGGATCTCCAAAAGGAAGGCGTCGTATCCTCCATCCACCACATCGCGCTGGAGGCGGATTGCGCCTTCGAGCTTCTGCTCGATCTGTTGAAAATAAAATGGAAGGCAAGCGGACATCTCGTTTGGATTCCGACCGCCCGGCACAAGATCGTGTCGAGATTATTCAGCTATCGCCAGCTCACCGCGAAAGACGTGCGCTTCAAAATCGAATTGCTGCTACAGGGCATGAAGTCTCGCGGTTTCGTCCATCTCGAAGCATTCGGCCACATTCCCCGCCTGCGGAACTACGGCAGTCACGAATCCGCCGAGGTAATAGCCGAACTTCTCGAGCACAAGGTGCTGATGCGTGACCGCTGGCAACCGGAGGATCGCCTGCGACTCAACTACGTGCCCAACTTCATGATCGAGGATAGCGCGCGCGTGATCGACGAATTTCGCGCGTTGGCGCGAAGTGAACGCGGTATCGACACTATCGAGGAGTGGTACATAGACGGCGAGAAAGCGCCAAGGGCCAATTTCAGGAAAATTGACGCGCATGAATTTCTCAAACGCGAAATCAATTTCATCCACCAGGCACCCGAAATCGAGATTGTGAGAGATGCCGCGCCGGAAGTGCCTTGGACGCTCGGTCCGGAAGCGAGAGCGCTCCTGACGATCGACGAGCTGACAAAGGAGACCCGATCCATCCTGGAGCAAGCGCTAAAGGCCAATGGCCCGGTCAAGATCTGGGGCATCTGGTCGACCGGAGAGTGGCTGTTCCACAAAGACGGCTGGGCGTTCGACCTCGGCGATAAACTCCTCGGCCGGGACGACATCGAGCTCAAGGTCTTGATCACGCGGCGTGGCGGGGTCATCGGGGATCGATCGATTCGCCGCGACGCGGTGGCGGAAAAACTCTTGAGTAGCGCGAATGTACAGCTTGGATCGCTTAATTGGTGGGAGTTGAATCGAATTCTAACGCTAGTTCAAGACAAGGACGGACGCCGGCGCGCGATTTACATGCGCAGACGCCTGAGCCGTCCGCTGGTGTGCCCGTACTTGATTGAATGCCATGCGGAGCGCGCCCTCAGCTACTTGGACGAGCTGTGGGACCACTATTGGGATCTTGGCAAAGCGCCCTTGCGAAAGATCGCTGCGCCGGGCCGAGTGCCGCACTCCGTGCTTTGATCGCGGGATCGCGTCAACATGCGCCACCATATCTTCGAACCCGAGCACGACCAATTTCGCGAGCGGCACGAAGTTGATGACGACGCTCGTGCATGCGCTGCATCAGCGAAACAAACGCTGGGGTTTGCAAACGATGTGCGAAGGCGCAGGGATGGCGAACGTTACGATCGTGGAGCGGTTGTAAACGGGCGCGCAATTCAACTTCGTTTTGAATGTAGGTCGGGTTAGCCGCGCGAGCGGCGTAACCCGACAAATAATATTTCGGTGGGTTTCGCTTCGCCCGATCCGCTCTGCCATCGTTCGCTATGATCGAGCCGGTAGTCGACATCGATCTCCCCAAGCTTCGGTACGTCACCGCCGCAGCAGTTCGCGAATCCATAGTGGAATCGGAAAACGCAGCGGCGTTCTTGATCGCGGACATCGACCGTGGCCTGGAATCGTGGCTTGCCAACCCAGACGACGCGTTGCATCTCAAGTACCGCACAGACGGCGAGATCGTCGGTTACATTCTGGTAAGGGAGTTTTGGAACATCTCTCATCTGTTCGTACTTCCTCGCTATCAACGTCGAGGAATCGGGACGGCGCTGTTGCGAGCGGCGATCGAGAACTGTCGGGCGAAATCTCCGCGAAAGAAACTTCAACTGAACTCATCAACGAATGCTGTGCCGTTCTACACGTCGATGGGCTTCAGGCAAACAGGCCCTGGCGTCGATCGACCTGGCGGCCGCGTGCCCTTTGAATATTGCTTCTAGCAGGCCGTTTGCCTGAATCGTGCAATTGCGATACGGTGCGTCAGTTTCCCCGCGCGCCGAGAATCTCAGCACACGTACCAGCATGCGCCGCCACATCTTCGAACCCGAGCACGACCAATTCCGCGAGTCCGCGCGGCGATTCTTTCAACAGGAAATCGGACCGAACGCCGAACGCTGGCGCAAGCAGGGCCACGTCGATCGCGACGCGTTTCTGAAAGCCGGCAAGCTCGGCTATCTGCTGATATGGGCGGATGAGAAGTACGGCGGGACGGGCGTCAAGGATTTTCGCTACGAGCAAATCCTCATCGAGGAGAACACGCGCCACGGCGAGCGTGGATTTTTCATGACACTACACGCGCGGCTGGTCGCGCCCTACATCGGGCATCTCGGGACCGAGGAGCAAAAGGCACGCATCCTGCCGAAGTGCGTGAGCGGTGAAACGATCCTCGGCATCGCGATGACCGAGCCGGACGCCGGCAGCGATCTCGCCGGCATCAAGACGCGCGCGGAAGATCGCGGCGATCACTGGC
>JBGPCS010000273.1:0-4441 GCA_041481875.1 Sulfurifustaceae bacterium | reverse complement strand
GGTCATCATTCTCGGCTGTTTCGCGTTCTTCCAGTGGGAGTTTTCGCTGACGGTGGTTGCCGCGGTGCTCGCGATTCTCGGTTACTCGGTCAACGAGTCCGTCGTGGTGTTCGACCGGGTGCGCGAGAATTTCCGCAAGATGCGCAAAGCGACGGTGACGGAGGTCATCGACAACGCCATCACCCGCACGATGTCGCGCACCATCATCACCCACGGCTGCACGCAGCTCGCGGTGCTCTCGATGTTGCTGTTTGGCGGCGAGACACTGCACTATTTCGCGCTCGCGCTCACCATCGGTATTCTTTTCGGTATTTACTCCTCCGTCCTCGTTGCGAGTCCCATCGTGATGTACCTCGGGGTATCGCGTGAGGACCTGCTGACCGTCAAAAAGGAGGAAGCGGCGAGTAGCACCCCTTGAAATAGGGTCTCCTTTTTAATCGGCCGGTAATCCTCGAAAAACCGTCAGTCGTCGGTCACACCTTGGCCGGTAACCGGTGCTAGGCTTAGATAGAAGCTATCCCACTCGAACAAAGGGGAAGGTGCGGCCATGTCATGGATGCTGTTTCCGGAAAACCCTGCTCTGTCGGCGCTCGTGTTGTTCGCCATCCTTCTGCCGTTTCTCTACGCCGCGCGCGAGCCTGCGCATCGGTTGTTTGGCGCGCTCGTGCGCGCGATTGCGCAGCCGTTGCGACTCGCGGCGCGCGGTTTCGAATCCGCGGCGCGCGAAATGCGCAAGCGCAACGAAATCGTGCTGCTCGCGGAAGGGCGCGAGGAAGTCACTCAAGCCATCCAGCGCGAGTTCGAGCGCGTGACGGCGATCGTGCGGCGCGATCTGCAAGGATACCCGGCGTTGCAGCGGCGCCTGCTCGATGAGATCACTCATATCGAGGAGGACTATCAGAAGTGCGGCGAGGTTCCGCCGCCGCCGCCGGAATGGGTTAAGGCCGTCGAGACCATGGCGAAGATCAAGTACACCGGCGATGGTTTGGTACAGAAGATCCTGGAGCAAATCAGCGGATCGGTGAACGACATCTACGACAAAGTTACCGCCGAATATCGTCGCTCTTACCAAGCGCGCCACAAAATCTTGGAAAGCTTCCAGCCGTTCTGGCGTTCCCTCGAACAAACGCTGACTCGCGTCGGCAAGAGTCTCACCGGTTTGGAAGAGAGTGCCCAGCGCATCGACGCACAAATGGCGAAATACGAACAGATCGTATCGCGCGCGGACGATGTTGTGCATGCGCTGACGTCCTCGGCCGCGACGCAGTTCTTCACCGCGGCACTGGTCGTGACGATCGCCGTCGGCGGCGCGTTCGTCAATTTCTGGCTCATCGCGCGACCGATGTCCGCCATGGTCGGCGGCGGCGAGTATCTCGCCGGCGGCCTGGAGGCCGCGCATGTCGCGGCGCTGGTGATTCTTTTGGTCGAAGCGGCGATGGGATTGTTTCTGATGGAATCGCTGCGCATCACGCATCTGTTCCCGCGCATCTATAACATGCAGGACCGCATGCGCACACGGTTCGGCTGGATCGCGTTTTCGATCCTGCTGATCCTCGCGGGCGTTGAAGTCGCGCTTGCCGTGATGCGCGATCTCATCGTCGCGGCGGATATCGATCTGAAGCGTAGCCTGGCGAACGCGGCGGTGGCGCCGCCGGTGGAAGTGAGCTGGATGACGAAGATCCCCGTCGCCGGACAAATGATCCTCGGCTTCGTGCTGCCGTTCGCGCTCGCGTTTGTCGCGATCCCGCTCGAGTATCTCATCAGCTCGGGCCGGACCGTGGTGGGGATCTTACTGGTGGCGCTGGCGCGCACAATCGGGCTGCTGCTGCGGGTGGTGTCGAACTTCATACGCCACATCGCCAAGGCGCTCACCATGCTGTACGACGTAATGATTTTCCTGCCGCTCATCATCGAGCGCGCCGTGCGCGCCCGGCGCCCGGCTCCTGCCGGCGGCGAGTCGGATTTACCGCGGCACGGCAGTTTCCGCAAAACGGGTTAGGCCGATGAAGACTCTCGCGAAGGTTTTGCTGCTGGCGGCGGTGACAGTACTTGCGGTCGGCGGGTGCGCGGACAAGAGAGCCTATGTGCGCGCGGTCTACGTGCTCGTCGATACGTCCGGTACGTACAGCAAGGAGGTCGACAAAGCGCAACAGCTCATTAACTACCTGCTCGGTACCCTCAATCCGGGTGACTCGCTCGCCGTCGCGCGTGTGAAGAGCCGCAGCTTCACGGAAAAAGATATCATCGCGAAGGCGACGTTCTCGAAGGATCCGATGCAGGCGAACGCGCAGAAGCGCGCGTTCAAGGACCAGATGGGCAAGCTCACGGAGGCGGCGAAGAAAGGCAGCGCCTATACCGATATCACCGGCGGTATTCTGCAAGCCGCCGAGTTCCTTCACGAGACCGGCGCCGGCCGCAAGACGATCCTGATCTTCTCCGACATGCAGGAGGAGCTGGATAAGCAAACGTTGCGCGATGTGCCCCTCAATTTGAGCGGTATCAACATCGTCGCGCTGAACGTGACCAAGCTGAATACCGACAACATGGATCCCCGCCGCTATACCGGCCGGTTGGAGCAATGGGAAAAGCGCGTGCGCGACGCGGGCGCCACGGACTGGCGGATGGTGAACGATCTGGAGCACCTGGAGCGGATATTCGGCGGGTAGTCCGCTTCTCGGCTCAATGAATCTGGTACGTTCTCTTTATCAGGTTGCGGCCAAGAGGAGTCATTGAGCGGCCTCACTCAAGAAATTAAATCGGTCCCCAATATCAGTCCCATTTTTCAGCCCCCCTTCTTTCACGTGCGCTTGAGAAGTCAGGGATGCCGGGCTAATAGTATCTACGCTGTAGATACACCGTGATCGGCATGAAAACCAAAGCTCAAAAGTGGGGAAACAGTCTGGCGGTGCGCGTTCCACAAGGAATCGCGCAAGCGGCCGGGTTGCATCCAGACGATGCGCTCGAAGTCGAAGTGATGAATGGAAAGATCGTGCTCACCCCGGCCAAGAAAGCTCCTGCCCGCTACGATCTCGGTGCGCTGGTAAAAAAGATCAGCCCGCGTAACCGCTACCGCGAGACGGATTTCGGCAAGCCGCAGGGACGCGAGGTCTGGCAGTGGCCTATGTCCCGGCGCGTGGTGACGTTGTTTGGATAAGCTTCAGCCCAACCGAAGGTCATGAGTAGTCCGGTCACCGTCCCGCCCTGGTTCTCTCGCCGTCTTTCTATAACAGCCGCAGCGGCTTGATGCTCTGCTGCCCAATCACCGGCAAGATCAAGCTTTACCCTTTCGTCGTGCCGATCCTCGGCAACAGCGACGTCGCCGGCGCTGCTCTCGCCGATCAACTGCGCACTCTCGACTGGCGCGCCCGCAAAGCGAAAAAGAAAGGTCGCGTTTCCGATCGAACACTACGCGAAGTTCTGGGCAAAGCGGCGGCACTACTCACCTAAGCAACCCGCGCGCGAAACCGGATTCCCGTATCGCGGGTTCTGAATACCGCCATCACGATGGATGCGAAGTTGGAGGCATGGCGCTGAGCGATACTGCTATTCGCGTTCCGTCGCGAGTGACTGCAATCAACGCTAAGCGGAAGCTCGAGGGCCGCGTGACTCCGAGCTGAGTCCTTATCTTCGGTTAGGCGCGGAAAATAAATCTATGGGATGGAAAAGGCGACAGATTTAATTAACGTCGTCTTCCATCCTTTTCATGCAAGTGATGGCGCCAACTCGTCAACGATTTGCGGCGCGCGCACCGTCACCTCGACCGAGTGTTCCTGACGGTCATCGACCAAGGGAATGGTCTTGTCGAGTCGTTCAACGCCGTCAACCGTTATGCTCATCTCGCCGATCTTGTGATCGTCAACGGCCTGCGATTGCGATACGACGATATGGTAGACCGTCTCCCGATACCGGTAGTGCAGCGTGAACGTCTTCCAATGCGAAGGCAGGCGCGGGGCGATATGCAATCGATCTACCTCGAGCTTCAGCCCTAGTAGCGATTCCGTAATAAGTCGGTACATCCAGCCGGCGGAGCCCGAGTACCAGGTCCAGCCGCCGCGTCCGGTATGGGGCGGGAGGCCGTAAACGTCGGCGGCCATCACATACGGTTCTACCTTATATACCGCGGTCGCCTCCGGCGATCGTGAGTGGTTTACCGGGTTGATCAGGGTCGTCAGTTCCCACGCGCGCTCTCGGTCACCCAGTGCCGCGAACGCCATCGCCGCCCAGATGGCGCCGTGCGTGTACTGACCGCCGTTCTCTCTTACACCGGGTACGTATCCTTTTATATAGCCGGGGTCCAACGTTGAGCGGTCGAACGGCGGGTCCAGCAGTTGGATGAGTCCGGCGTCACGGCGGACCAGGCGTTTATCCACGGCCTCCATGGCCATGCGCGCGCGTATCGGATCGCCCGCCCCGGACAGCACCGCCCAGCTTTGCGCGATCG
>JBGPCS010000272.1:0-4447 GCA_041481875.1 Sulfurifustaceae bacterium | reverse complement strand
GGGATCATGAAGTTCAAATCGGTGTAGCCTTGTCCGTGTCCATGGGTTGGCATGTTGACCGGCACGCCGACGACCGTTGTCGCGAGGTCGGTACCGTGATCGAGATTGAAGCCGCGCAGGAAAAATTGATTCGCCTTGCCGTCACCACTGTGCTGCGTGACGATGATACCGGGCACGGCTTCAATCACCTCGCCCGTCCGCAGAATCGGGCGGTTCTCCAATTGCTCGCGGGTGACGGTGCCTTGATTGGCCGAATCGGCGGTGCCGATCAAGTCTTCCCGCTTGCCGATCACTTCCACCGTATCAAGAGTTTGATAGCCGCCGGCGGTCGATGCTATTCCACTCAGCGCAATTAAGGATACCCAAATGACGGCGCGGTTCAGTCGTTTTGATTTGGGCATAGCGCCTGCGGATGATCGACAAGAGAAACGGGCGACAATCGCCCGTCTGTTGTACGGATTCTTGCATCGATTGGACGCGGAAGGAGAGAGCGCGAGGGTGCGGCATATTGTCGCATCTCGATGGCTGCACTACACTTCTGCGCCAGCATTGATTTACATTTCCACCTTCATGATTGCCGCTGCCGCACCTTCGCCGTTTTCTTCGAACCGACGCGTCTGGACCGCGTTGATCGTATCGATGGCGGTGCATGCCGCGGTGTTGAGCGGCTGGCATTTGCGAAGTTTCACTCCGGCGAAGCTCGCCGCGATGGAGCCGATCGAGGTGACCTTGGTCGCGGAAACGCCGCGTATCGAAAGACGCGCACCGCCTCGTGTCTCGCCGAAACCGGCGCTTGCGGAGAAAATCCCGGAGGCGCCGCCGCGTCCGATCGAGCCAACCGAATCCGCGCCGTCCCAATCCGCCCAGACATCGGCGCCGCCGGTGACTCAGGACGCAATCGTTGAGGCACGTTCCGATGTCGCTTCCCTTAATAACCCCAAGCCGTCGTATCCACCCACGGCAATGCGGAACAGAATGGAAGGGACGGTGCTGTTGTCGGTTTACGTGCGCAGCGACGGCACGCCAGGCGAAGTGAAGCTCAAGCAAACGAGCGGCCACGCTCTGCTCGATAACGTCGTACTCGAAACCGTACGACGCTACCGCTTCGCGCCCGCCCGGCGCGGGAATACACCGATCGACTCCACGATCGAATGGGCGTTCAGCTTTCGCCTGGAAGGATAGCGATTTCGTCGACCTAAGAAAGCTCTAACAGGGCGATGCAAACCACATCGTCACCCCCCGCGAAAGCGGGGGTCCAGACATTACGATTGACTAAACGTACTATCTGGATTCCCGCTTTCGCGCGCGAAAGCGGGGATGACATGTGCTCGACTCATGTCGGCCGCAACACGTCATCGACGAGCTTAGGCACAAGCGTAAAAACGTCCTTCTGCGCCGCAAAGCGGATCTCGTCCTCGAGGCCGCGCGTCGCCATCATGCGCCCGACGCGCGCCCGTGTCAGATGTAGGGTGCGTCCCACGCACCACTTAATATAGGTCGGTGCGCATGGCGCACCCTACATTTTTGAATCGTTCAGAATTTACTAGATGTGCGACAACCTGTCGCGCGGCGGTATGCCGCATTGACCAAAGATGCGTGCACCTTTTAGCCTGCACGCCTTGAATTTCCTCGAGACCGAAACATGTCCATGCCGAGCCTTCGCTCTTCCGTCCTGTTATCTCTATTCGTAGCCGCCGCGCTGCCGACAGCGGCCAGTGCCAGTTGCGGCTCGGCGTTCTGCACGCTCAATACGATGTGGGAAGCGCAAGGCGTCTCGACCGATCCCGGCTTCCGCCTGGACCTGCGCTCCGAGTACATCAATCAGGATCAGCCGCGCGCGGGCCGGCGCAGAGTCACGCTTGGCGAATTCTTGCGCGATCACGATGAGCAGCGCACGCTGAACCGCAACGTCATCACCACGCTCGACTACGCGGCGAACGCCGACTGGGGCATATCCGCGCAACTGCCGTTCGTGCATCGCGATCACTTTCATCTGGCAAACGAGGAAGACGGCAGCCAAACTCCGGAAACCTGGCATTTCAAAGAGGTCGGCGATTTGCGCGTGCTCGCGCGCCGGCGTCTCACCAGCGGCGACGATCAGAATTTCGGCGTGCTCGGCGGAATAAAATTGCCGACCGGCAAGACCGATATTACCAACGCCGACGGCGAAGCGGCGGAGCGGACGTTACAGCCGGGGACCGGCACGACCGATCTGGTCGTCGGGTACTACATCAATTCGATGCGGCCGATCGGCGAGATACCGGCGCGGTTCTTTTTTCAAACGCAGGTGCAGGCGCCGGTCAATGAGTCGAAGGGATTTCGCCCGGGCACTCACTTCAGCGCCGACGTTGGCGTTGCTTATCCAGCGTCGGGGGACTGGAGCGGCCTGCTCCAAGTAAATATGGTTATCAAGGGTCGCGATCACGGACCGGCGGCGGAGCCGGAGGACAGCGGCGCGAGTTTCGTGTGGCTGAGTCCCGGCATCAGTTACGCGCCGAGCCGATCGGTACAGCTCTACAGCTTCGTACAGTTACCGATATACCAGCGCGTCAACGGCGTGCAACTTACCGCCAACTGGGCGGCGAGCGCGGGCGTCAGCGTGAGGTTCTGATTGCGGCAGCCGGATGCTAATGTGGTGTCCGGTAAATAGACTGCATTAAATCCACCGAAAAATCGTTCACACACGCAGCCCGGATGAAGGCGCGTAGCGCCGTAATCCGGGGCAATCTTACGTCCCGGATTACGTAAGCCCTCACCTCATCCCTCTCCCGCGAAGCGAAATCCGCTTCGTCCCTCACCCCATCCCTCTCCCGGAGGGAGAGGGGGAGTATGTTCGCTGATGCGATCTCGTAAGACTTGGGGAGAGGGAGAGTCGGTTCGCTGATGCGTTTGTTCGATCTGCTTCATCCGGGCTACACGTTTTTTTAGCGACGGTGGGGTAAGTCCATCGGCGGCGCCGGAGGACCGCTTCGCCGGAGCTTCGCGAACCTCCGGTTAACCCCAGCTCACGTCGGGCACGTCGCCGAACACCTTGCGCAAGCCCGCCGACCAGAACTGACTGATCTCGCGAAAATACGGATCGCCGTCGGCGAAACGCCGCTTCAGCGTGACGCGCAAACTGTCCTTCTCGTAGCCGAGCATATCGATCGGCATTCCGACGGATAGGTTCGAGCGCATCGTCGAATCGAACGATACCAGCAAACACTTGGCGACGTCCTTGATCGGCGTCGTGTACTGCACCACGCGGTCGATGATCGGCTTGCCGTACTTGGTCTCGCCGATTTGAAAATAATTGGTCTCGCGGCCGGCTTCGATGAAGTTACCTTGCGGATACAGATGAAACAACCGCGGCGCTTCGCCCTTGATCTGGCCGCCGAGAATGAAATTGCAGCCGACGTCGATATTCTGCTGCGCCAACGCCGCGCCGTCGCGCGCGACCACCTCGCGCACCGTCTCCCCGACCGCGACCGCCACGTCATACATCGAGCGCAGACCCAGCAATCCCCGGCTCGCCGGCTCACCGCCGGCGTCCTTCATCCGCAGCCGCAGCAAGCTCAGCACACTCTGCGTCATCGCGAGGTTGCCGGAGCTGAGCAGCACCAGCACGCGCTCGCCAGAGACTTCGAACACGTTCATCTTGCTGAAGACGGCGATCTGATCGACGCCCGCGTTGGTGCGGGAGTCGGAGGCGAACACGATGCCGCTCTCGACGGCGGCGGCGACGCAGTAAGTCATGGGGCGGGCAAGTGAATGCGACGGAAAAATCTTAGCACAACCGTTTCACCGCCCGATGTCGCAAGAAGCAATTGCCTTAGGTACCCCGGCCCTGCCGCGGACTCACTAACGCCTGACGTTTGCGGCGATCTTGAAATCGCCGTGCCGTTACTCCCTCTCCCAAGTAAAGGAACGCGCGCGCGCGCGCGTATCGGCTCGCCCCCTTCTCCCTCAAAGGGAGAAGGAGCCGTTGTCCGCGACTTCACTGCTCGGTGCTGACATGGGCCGCCGTGCTCATGGACTCGATGCCGCCGCCCAAGCGCATCCCGCGTACCGGGCACGCATCGTAATAGTCGGCGCCGATCGCGAGCTTCACGTGCATCTCGCCGATCGGGCTGCTGTTGGCGATATCGAACCCGCGCCAGCGATCCACCACCCAGGCCTCGGCCCACGCGTGGCTCGCGACCTGCGACTCGGCGTGGCCGGGCGAGTAGACGTAACCCGAGACGTAGCGCGCCGGGATGCCGAGCGCGCGACAGCAGGCGATGAACACATGGGCATGGTCCTGGCAGACGCCCGAGCCGAGCGCGAACGCGTCGGCGGCGCTGGAGGAAACGTTGGTGTCGCCGGGCGTGAACGGCATCTTGCGCAAAATGGCGGCCGCCAGCTCGCGCAGGCCGGAAACGGTTCCGGTACGCCGGCGAAACGTCTCGGCGAGGCGCAGCAGCGCCTC
>JBGPCS010000271.1:0-4460 GCA_041481875.1 Sulfurifustaceae bacterium | reverse complement strand
CTATCGCCACGCTGTTCCTGCTCACGCTCGGGCTGCTGCGTCTCGCGCGCAAGCTCCGCGGCGGCGCCGGTTCTATTTGGCGTCAAGTGCTCGATCGTTTGCAGCGGCGTGCGCAGGCGAGCTCCGGACAAATACTCGCGTTCGGACTCACGCTGATGGCGATGGCGGTGCTGGTGCTGGTGCGCACCGATCTGTTGTCGTCGTGGCGCGAGCAACTGCCGGACGATGCGCCGAACTATTTCGTGTTCAACGTTTTGCCGGATAACGCGCCGGCGGTGGAAACGTTCCTGCGCGATCACGCGCTGCGCGCGCAGCCGCTTTATCCGATGGTGCGCGGCCGCTTGACCGAGATCAACGGCGCGCCGGCGTTGCAGGCGGTGGCAGCGAAGGAGAGCGGCCCCGAAGTCGAAAACGCCGCGCTGCAACGCGACTTGAATCTCACTTGGGCGGCAGCCGCGCCGTCGGACAACGTCATCGTTCGTGGTCAATGGTGGGGTGAGAAACCCGGCGCGCCGTTGATCTCGGTCGAAGAAAAACTCGCCGAGCGTCTCGGCGTCGGTCTCGGCGACAAGCTCACGTTCGTCATCGGCAGCGACCCGGTGACAGCGGCCGTCGCCAGCATTCGGCGCGTGAAGTGGGAATCGTTTCATCCGAACTTCTTCGTCATTTTTTCTCCCGGCAGCCTGGAAGGTCATCCGGCGACGTACATGACGAGCTTCTACGTCGCGCCGGACCAAAAACCGCTGCTCACGAACCTCGTGCGTCAGTTTCCAGCCGCGACGTTGTTCGAGCTAGATCAATTGATCAGCCAAATTCGCTCGGTCGTGCGCCAGGCGTCGCTCGCGGTCGAGCTGGTGCTGCTGTTCGTGCTCGCCGCCGGTTTCGCCGTGCTCTACGCCGCGCTCGCCTCGAGCCTCGATGAGCGCTACTACGAAGGCGCGCTGCTGCGCACCTTCGGCGCCAGCCGCTGGCAACTGCGCCGCGGCCACCTCGCCGAGTTCGTCACGCTCGGCGTCCTCGCCGGTATTCTCGCCGCGATCGGCGCGGAAGCGATCGCGTACGTGCTCTACACGCGCGTGTTCGACATCGCGTATACGCTGAAGTGGCCGGTGTGGATCGCCGCGCCACTCGTGGGCGGCGCATTGATCGGCGTCGCCGGATTCATCGGCACGCGCAGAGTCGTCGAGCAGAGTCCACTGACGATGTTGCGGGAGAATTAAATTTCTCCAACGCTCGCGCAACTGCGGCGTCGAAAACTCCATTCGCGCTGAGCGTAGCGTCACCGAGCAGTCGAACCGCATGATACGCGGCGAGAGATTTGTCGAAAAAATATTTCCCCTCTCCCACCGGGAGAGGGGTAGGGGTGAGGGAGCAGCGCTAACGTTCGACAAACCTTCCGAGCGGGGAGGGAATAAATCGAATTTCCGTCGCGCAGTTGTGCGGGCGCTGGTGCCTAACGTCACCGCAGCGGATGCACCGCGAGATGTTCGAGCAGCAACCGCGTGACCGCTTCCGGCGCTTGGTCGGTGACGAAGTGACCGATGCCGGGCAACACCTCGAAGCGAAACGCCGCCGTCACGAACTCGGCCGTCGTCTTCGCCGCCGTCGGTCCGACCGTGTGGTCGGCGTCACCCCAGATGTAGAGGGTCGGCACGTTCACCGCAGCCGCTTCGATATTCACCACCGCGCGCGCCGCGCGGTACCAGGCGACCGCCGCTTCGAGCGCCGCCGGATCGCCGAGCACCGATAGATATTCCGCGATCGATGACGCCGGCACGCCGTTGTCGGCCAGCCGACGCTTGAATGCCTGCGCGTCGTCGGCGAGGAAGCGCGGCACCGTGGTCGGATCGTTGAACGCCGCGTGATGCCGCGAGCGATGCTGCTGGTTGTCGGCGTTGCTCCGGAACGCGCGGCGAAACGCCGTCGGATGCGGCCGCGACAGCACCGTGAGCGACGCGACGCGGTCCGGATGCGCGGCGGCCACACCCCACGCGACCTGGCCGCCCCAATCGTGCCCGACCAAATGAAACTGCGCGCGCGGATTTTTCATCACCGCCTCGGCGACGTCGAGCACGTCGGCAATCAGCCGATCGATCCCGTACGCCGCAAGATTCGCCGCCGGATCCGGCCGCACGCCCGCCGAGTAGCCGCGCTGATCGAACGCGACGGCGCGATAGCCCGCGTTGCCGAGCGCCGGCACTTGTTCACGCCACGAATGTCGCGATTGCGGAAAACCGTGGAGCAGTAGGATCAGATCACCAGTTGGAGGGCCAGCGACGTCGGCGGTGAATTTGCCTTCAGGAGTTTGGATGTTGTCAGACATAACGCTGTCTCTGACGTTTGCCGTTTTCGTGCGCGCTAAAGGCAGTGACAGCGCGCCGCGTAAACGTTGACCGACCAAATTATGCGGCGTAGCGTGCCGGGTTATCAATGAAAAATGACAAGTTAGACCCAACTGATGAGTACGCATAGAATCTGAACATGCGCTTCGAATGGGACTCGCATAAAGCTCGCAAGAACGTACATAAACACGGAGTCTCATTCGACGAAGGTTCCAGCGTTTTCCACGACTCGCTGGCGGTGACGGGCGCGGACCCAGATCATTCCGAGGATGAGACAAGACTGGTTACGTTTGGAATGTCGTCGGAAAATCGCCTTTTAGTCGTGGCCCACATCGAGCGCGGTGATGCCACGCGTATCATTAGCGCCCGTATCGCAACCAAACATGAACGGCGAATTTATGAAGAAGGCTAAGTCTACCTCTGATGAACTTCGGGCTGAATATAAACGATCTGACTTCGGCAAACTTGTGCGCGGCAAATATTACGCGCGCGTAAAGGCAAGCTCCAACGTGATCATCCTGGATGCCGAGATGGCGGCGGTTTTTCCTAACTCGGACGCGGTCAACAAAGCGCTTCACTCTTTAGTCAACGTTGCACAGAAAGCGTGGGGTCTAACGCGGCGTTCAACCGGACGCGGCAAACAACGCCGCGTCGGTTAACTTTGCGTTTAGGCCTGCATGCCCCAGCGACAAAACACAGCGAAGTCTCACCACTATGTGCCCGAGTCGTACCTGAATCGCTTCACCGACTCCACCGGCTACCTGCACATACGTGACACTGCGCGCAACCAGACGCGCTATCAGACGCCCAAGAAAGTCATGAAGATCGACGCTTACTACCGGCAAGCATGGGCGCCGTCAGGCATCAACCCGAATGTTTTTGAGGGTGGCCTGGCGTCAGGAATTGAGAACCAAGGTAAGCGTGTCATCGATTGCCTTATCGATTCCCCTGGAGATCTAACCGACGACTACGCTGCAACGCTGGTGGTGTACTTGGAGATTCAAAGAATTCGCGTCCCACGACAAGCCGCCTGGGCCAAAGCGCTCATGTGCGAGACCATCCTCAGGCTCGCACCAGCCGACATAACCTCACAGATAAATTCCGGCGCATTTCAACTCACCATGAAGGACTCCGCTCGATTCGACTACATGAGCATGGCGATTGGAACTCTCCATCCATGGTTGGCTCGTATGGAATGGGAAATTCTCGAGGCGGAAATTGGTTCTTCCTTCATCACGACCGACAGTCCTGTCTCCTTCTACAACTCCGCGTGCCCGCCACCGGCAGAGCCAGGTATTGGTCTCGCTGGAACGATCGTCTTCTTTCCTCTCAGCTCCCGGAAGCTCCTGCTCATGCGCCATCCGGAGTGCCGGTCAACATCACCGATGACCATTCTCGCGGAGCCCACTGCGCAAAGTAGCACCGTAGGCTTGAGCTACGGCGTGATCTGGAACGCCACCGTAGTGAGCAACGCCAACTGGAAACTCGCCCGTCTCGCGCACGAGCTATTCGTTGCGGATAGTGAAACTGCGCTGAGGCAAGGGGAGTTGTTGTGAGGTCATGGCTATTCGAGTCGACTTGGTTCTCTTAGTTCACGTAGGGCGCAATAGCGAAGCGTATTGCGCCGTATGAAGCGGGTTACTGATTGGCCGTATTCAACGTCTCGTCGCATCGTGAAAAAAGGTACGTATCCGTTCGACTGGACGGGGAGCGTTGCCGCAGATGCGCTTGATTATTGTGCCTGACGTGCGGCGCAATACGCTTCGCTATTGCGCCCTACATGTACTGGTCTTGCCGTTCGTTATTGCTGGAGCGCACTACGCTAGCCGTTGAGGAGAGCGGCAAGCGCCGCATAGCGTGATAGGGGAACGAGCCAGCATTTTCATTCATGTTCGAGCACAATTTTCACTAGCGAAGGGGGATTCCATGACGCTACGCAGATCGAGAATACAAATGACGTTAGCGATGGTCGCGATAGCCACAACGGCGAGTGGTTGCGTAACCGGGCCGGCGTTTGAAGCAGTCGCCATCGTTCCACCGGAGAAGGCGCTGATTTACGTCTATCGACCGCCGGTGATGCACGGCGCGGTGTATGCGCCGGAAATCAATGTCGGCGAT
>JBGPCS010000270.1:0-4467 GCA_041481875.1 Sulfurifustaceae bacterium | reverse complement strand
GCTTCAATACCATCCTGATCGATTTCAATCGCGACATGTGGGCGTACGTTTCGATCGAGTACTTCAATCAGAAGGCGGTGGGCGGTGAGATCGGCTCCTCGACGATGCCGCATAAAATCAACCCGATCGACTTCGAAAATTCCGAAGGCAACCTCGGTCTCGCGAACGCGCTGTTGCGGCACCTGTCGGACAAACTGCCGATCAGCCGCTGGCAACGCGACCTCACCGATTCGACGGTGCTGCGCAATTTAGGCGTCGCGTTCGGCCATGCCCTGCTCGCGTACGAGGCGTGCGCGAAGGGGATCGGGAAAATCGAAGTAAACCCGAAACGCCTGCAAGACGATCTCGACGCGAATTGGCAGGTGCTGAGCGAGGCGGTGCAGACCGTGATGCGCCGCTACGGAGTCGATAACGCTTACGAACAGCTCAAGGAATTGACCCGCGGCAAGAACGGCATCAACCGCACCACGTTTCACGCGTTCATCCACACCTTGTCCATCCCCGAAGACGCCAAACAGCGCCTGCTCGCCCTGACGCCGGATAGCTACACCGGCAACGCCGCCGCCCAAGCGGCGGCAATAGCGCAAGAACGGCGCTGAGAAATTCCGCATCACCTTGCCCGCACGCCGTGAAAATCGGCAATCAGCGTTCTATATTCCCGGTAGACGCTATTGGCCGAGCCCGGATTTTCCCGCTCTATACTGTGGTAAGACGGCAAATCCACCGAGCAAACATCGAATGACCGATAAGCCCCCGGCAACGGAAACCAACGATACGGCGCTCGCGGAGGGCGCGATACGCGGACCCGAGAAAATTCGCGAAGCCATCGTCACGCTCGTGCGGCTCGGGCGGCGCGTCGTGCGTTTGTCGGCTCCGCATCTCGATCCCGCCGTGTTCAATACCGCGGTAGTGGCGGATGCGATCGTGGCTTTCGCCAAGCGTCCGCAGAATCGCATGCAGATATTGCTCGAAGACGTAGCGCAAGTGCGGCGCGATAACGATCGGCTGATCGTCCTGGTGCGGCGGCTGGCCGACGCCGTAGAACTGCGAGAGGTCGACGACAGCTTGCGTGGTTCACGCGATCTTTATCTCCTCATCGACCGTTCGGCATGTTTGGTCCAAGAAGACGTCGACCGAAACGATGCCGTCGTCCACCGCGCGGGCAGCGAAGCCGCATCGCGCATCGCGCGGTTCGACGCCGCGTGGGATCAGGCGAGCCCGGTCGCGCTGCGTACCCTCGGGCTCTGACCATGGGCACCGCGCTGCGTCTGAGCTTCGTCCTTGGATTCGCCGCCGCGGCAACCGGTTGCATATCGACGCCGCGCCAAACCGACTCGGCGGCCGTCGCCGTCGGCACGCGCGCCGCCCAACACGCGGCGGCGATGCAAGGCAAGCCGTATCGCTACGGCGGAAACACGCCGGCCGGCTTCGATTGCAGCGGTCTGGTGCAGTACAGCTACGCTCAAGCCGGCGCACGCCTGCCGCGAAGCACCGAAGGCTTGTGGGACATTTCCCGCACCGTTTCGCTGCGCGCGATTCGCGCCGGCGATCTGCTCTTCTTTACGCAAGCGGGTAAACGCTCATCGCACGTCGCGCTCTACCTCGGCAGCGATCGCTTCGTCCATGCACCCTCGAGCGGAAAAAACGTATCGGTTGCGAATATGACCGATGCGTATTGGCAACGGCACTTCGAGGGCGCGCGCCGCCTACGCCTCGACTGACGTCATGGCGCAAACATCGATCGGTAATCGCCGGTTCTTCGCACTGGCACTTCTGGGTAAGCCCGCGTGTTGGTCCGTCGCACTCGCGTTCGTGCTGGCGGCGAGCGTCGGCGTCGCCGACACGATCCACGTCATCGCGTTGCGAAATCGATCCGCCGCCGAGATCGAACCGATGCTGCGCCCGTTGCTGCGACCCGACGAAGGACTCAGCGCCTCGGGCTATCAGTTGTTGCTGCGCGCGAGCGAATCGCGGCGCGATGAAATCCGACGAATCGTCGCCACACTCGACGTCGCGCTGCGCCAGCTCACGGTGACGCTGCGGCAAACATTCACGCGCGAGGAGCAGCACCGGCGCGACGCCGTCAGCGGCGAAATCAACGTCGGCGGCGCCCGGATCGCAGTCCCGCCGGACCGCGACAATGAGCGCAACCGCAATGGTGACTCGCTGCGCTACCGCACCGAACGCCGCACCTCCTCGACGGATGAAACGCGCACGCAGGTGCTTCGCGTGCAAGACGGGCAGCGGGCGTTCATCCGCATCGGACGGTCGGCGCCCGTCGCCGAGCGGATCGTGGTCCTGACCGGACGCGGTTCGGCGCTCGCGGCGCAGGGCATCGAGCTGCGAGATGTTTCCACCGGCTTCGATGTGTTGCCACGCATACGCGGCGACGTCGTGCAGCTCGAAATCGCGCCACGCCTCGAGGGTCCGCGCGACGCCGGCGGCGCGTTTCGATTTCAAGAATTGCAGACCACCGTTACGACTCGGCTCGGCGAATGGATCGATCTTAGCGCCGTCGTCGGCCAACGTTCCGAGGTCAATCGCGCGATTCTGGAGAGCGCTTCGTCGCAAACCGGCGAGCGCGTCGGCATCGAGCTCAAGGTGGAATAATTGCCGATCGAATCCATGTTCGCGGACGATGACTAAACGCGAGCTCGCGTTCCTGACCGCGTTGCTGCGCCAGCCGACGGCGCCGTTTCGCGAAACCCAAGTAATCGACTTCGCGGCGCGCGCGTTGCGCCGGCATCGCGTTCCGTTTTTTGCCGATCCGATCGGCAATGTCGTGATCGGATGCGCGTCGCGAAGCGACTACGCGCGCTTGGTGGCGGCGCGTACACGCGAGCCGCTGCGGCTGTACATCGCCCACATGGATCACCCCGGATTTCACGGCGACCGCTGGCTGCCCAATCATCGGCTACGAGTCCGATGGCACGGCGGTGGACCGACACGCCATTTGGTCGGGGCGCCGGTATGGCTCGCCGATACGAACGGGCAAACGTACCGCGGCCAAATGCGATCGGCGCGACTCGCCCGAAACGGACGTTCGATCGAAACCGCCGAAGTGCGGCTCGAGCCGGACCCCGCCACACCGCGAGCGGCTGATTCGCTTTACGGAGGATTTTCGTTTCGCGCCCCGGTGTGGCGCAGCGGACGGCGTTTGTATACCAAAGCCGCCGATGATCTGGTCGGCGTCTACGCGATTCTTCGTCTTGCGATCGAGCAGGCGCGCCGCGGCGGCGGTCTGCCGTTTCTCGGCTTGCTGACACGCGCCGAGGAAGTCGGCTTCGTCGGAGCGATCGGTCACTTTGAGCTCGGATGGTTGAGCACCGCGCGGCGCCCGCTGATCTGCATTAGTCTCGAGACCTCGCGCACGCTCGCGAACGCGATTATCGGTAAGGGCCCGGTCGTGCGACTCGGCGACCGGCGTACGGTCTTCGACCCAAACGCGATCAACGTGCTATCGCAACTCGCGCAACGTTTATTGCCCGACCGCCACCAGCGCCGCATCATGGACGGCGGTACGTGCGAAGCAACCGCCGCGACCGTGTACGGTTGGCCCGCGATTGGCATCTCGATTCCGCTCGGCAATTACCACAATCAGGGTCTCGAGGGCGGACCCGGTTGCCGCGGCCGCAATGGGCCGGCGCCCGAGTTCGTCCATCTCGATGACATCGAAGGAATGATCGCGTTGTGTCGAGGATTGCTACAGCGAAGTCTTCCATGGGACGCGCCGTGGAAGGCGGAGCGGACGCTATATAAGGATCGCCTTAAGGCGTATCGATCGCTGCTCTAGTAAGAGCCGCGCACCCTTGTTCGGGGTGACGCATTGCGTCGTCTGCTCGCACCAACGAGGACAAAGTACGGCGCCGGCGCCGCTCATCCGTTCGGACCATCGGCTCGTCCGTCCCGCCCCCATCGCTCGCCGCACCCTGTGCCATATTTAATCGAACCATTTAGCCATCTCCTTGTTCCAGCGCCGCTAGTCGATAGATGAGTATTTTCAAAAAAGACTGCCCCGAGTGTGCCACACCGAACATGGTTGACGCGGTGCATTGCGACTGCGGCTACTGCTTCGAACCGGACGCACTGGGCGGCGCCGAGTCCGCCGAGTATGCGGAAGAACAAGATCGGCTGTACCTCGACTACCTCGCCGCGCGAATCGTGCAGGCGGAAGCGGAAGTGACCGTGGCGCGCGAGCAGGCGAACGCCGATGGCGCCAACACGTACAAAGCCGCCGCCGCGCTCCTCGCCGAGCAGACGTGGAACGCCATGCAAGCCGAGATGAGGCAACTCGCCGCGCGTGTCCGCTCGAGACCCGCGCGACCGTTCGTGGCCAAACCGACCCTACGTACATCGACTCCGGTCACCGCGCCGAGCACGCACGTGCGCAGGGCCGAGCCTAAGAACATCGCAACTGCCGCGCCGCAACACCAACCCGCGCGCTTCGGGGCTTCAAAACCCTGGTCG
>JBGPCS010000269.1:0-4528 GCA_041481875.1 Sulfurifustaceae bacterium | reverse complement strand
GTCATCGGGCGGGGGAAACGGACGTGCCGAGGGCGTCCAGACGCCGCCGCCTTTTCAATCTCCGGGCCTCCCGGGTAACCGAGGCCGAGCAACTTTGCAGCTTTGTCGAAAGCCTCGCCCGCCGCGTCGTCGACGGACTCGCCCAATATTTTGTATTCGCCGACCGCGCGCACGTCGGCGAGCAGCGTGTGACCTCCCGAAACGAGGAGCGCGAGGAAGGGAAACGCCGGCCGCTCGGCTTCGAGCAAAGGTGACAGCAAGTGACCTTCCAGATGGTGCACCCCTATCGCCGGCACATTCCAGGCGCGGGCAAGCGAACTCCCGACCGCGGCGCCGACTAATAACGCGCCGGCGAGACCCGGGCCGGCCGTGTAGGCCACACCGTCCGGACGTCCCGCCCCCATCTGACTGTCGTGCAGGGTTTTTCGAATCAGGGGCAGAAGTTTGCGAATGTGATCTCGGGACGCCAGCTCCGGTACCACTCCGCCGTATTCCAGATGCAAGGCGGCCTGGGAGTAGCGAAGGTGGGAAATGAGCCCGACATCCGGGTCATATACCGCTACCGCTGTGTCGTCGCACGAAGTCTCGATGCCAAGTACGCGCATGGCCTATAGTTTACGGCGAGCGAGCCCGCCGTGGGGCCGACATATACAAAGCTAGGCGTAACGGGATAAAATCGCGCCCCTTCCGGGCAACGGTTCGAGGCCGCTTCCGGGGGAAATTCCCATCCCTTTAGAACTATCACCGCGAGGTATTTAGACTCGATGCCTTCAGTCCGCGTCAAAGAAAACGAGCCCTTCGAGCTCGCGCTGCGCCGGTTCCGCCGTTCGTGCGAAAAGGCGGGAGTATTTACCGAGATGCGCCGGCGTGAGCACTACGAGAAACCCACCGAGATCCGCAAACGTAAAGCCGCCGCCGCGCGCAAGCGCGAGCAGAAGAAACTGTTGCGCATGTCGATGCCGTATCGGCCGCGCGTGGTTGCGTGAGTCTTAAAGACCGAATCCAAGACGACCTAAAGCAGGCGATGCGCGATAGGAATCAGGCGCGCGTCGATACGTTGCGCCTGCTGACCGCGGGCATCAAGCAGCGCGAAGTCGACGAGCGAGTGACGCTCGACGATACGCAGATACTTGCCGTGATCGACAAGCTCATCAAGCAGTCGCGCGAATCGATCGAGCAGTATGAAAACGGCAAGCGGGCTGATCTTGCCGCGAAGGAGCGGGCGGATGTGGCCGTTTGGCAGGTCTATCTCCCACAGCCGCTAACCCAGGCGGAGATCGAGCAGCTCGTCACGGAAGCCGTCGGCTCCACGGGGGCGGCATCGGTTAAGGACATGGGCAAGGTAATGGGCGTGCTCAAGCCGAAACTACAAGGTCGCGCCGACATTGGCCAAGTAAGCGCCCGCGTGAAGGCGCGGCTCGGCGGTTAGTTTCTTCTTCCGATCCGCTGTTCCAGCCGAGAAACGAAGAGGGCGGTAGAATAGTCGAATGGCTGGACATATCCCGAAGCAGTTCATCGATGAAATACTGCTGCGCGCGGATATCGTCGATGTCATCGACGCCCGGGTGCCGTTAAAAAAAGCGGGCAAGGATCACAAGGCGTGCTGTCCCTTCCATGACGAGAAAACTGCCTCCTTCACGGTAAGTCCGGCGAAACAGTTCTATCACTGCTTCGGATGTGGTGCGCACGGCACGGCGATCGGATTTCTCATGGAGTACGAGCACATGAGCTTTCCGGAAGCGGTGGAGGAGCTTGCCGGGAAGCTCGGTCTTACGATGCCGCAGGAGAGTCGCGGAGCGGTCGAACGCGGCGAAAGCACCGGAGATCTGCTGCGAATCTTGGAGGGGGCGGCGCGTTACTATCGCGCGCAACTGCGTGAATCGGAGCGCGCGATCGCCTATCTCCGGGGGCGCGGAATCAACGGTGAAGTGGCCGGTGCGTTCGGCATCGGTTATGCGCCCGACGGCTGGGATCATTTGGCGCGCTTGTTGGGTCAGACGCCCACCGAACGTGAATTGCTGATCCAAGCGGGACTCGCCGTGCGCAAAGACGGGGGCGGCTGCTACGACCGCTTCCGCGACCGAGTGATGTTCCCGATCCACGACTACCGTGGACGCATCGTCGGTTTTGGCGGTCGGATCATCGATGTCGGCGAGCCGAAGTATCTGAACTCGCCCGAGACGGCACTGTTCCACAAGGGACGCGAGCTTTACGGTTTGTTCTACGCGCGCGACAGCATACGCAAGGTCGGTCGCGTCGTCGTGGTCGAGGGTTATATGGACGTAGTTGGCCTAGCTCAATACGGTGTCGATAACGCGGTCGCTACGTTGGGAACGGCGACGACGCTTGATCATTTGGATCGGCTTTTTCGCTTTGTACCGGAGATCGTGTTTTGCTTCGACGGCGATAAGGCAGGGAGGGAAGCGGCATGGCGTGCCCTCGATATCGTTCTTTCGGTTTTGCACGAGGGCCGGCATGCGAGCTTCATGTTTCTGCCTGACGGCGAGGACCCCGACACCTTGGTGCAGAAGGAGGGCAAGGAAGGATTTCTCGCGCGTACGCGCTCGGCGATGACGTTACCTGATTTTCTGTTCGACGGACTTAGGCAGAAAGTAGATATGAGCCGCAGCATCGCTCGCGTACAGCTCGCAGAACTTGCTCAACCTTATCTGTCGAAGGTTCCTCCCGGCCTGCTGCGGGACGCGATGCTGGATCGGCTGAAGTTGGACCGGGCAACGCACCAGCGATTGTCGGTGAGGAATGATAAAGGAATCCTGGAGGTTGGGGTGGGGCCGCGGCCTCCCGCGCCCATCATGAGGTTAGCGGTGGCGCTGCTGGTGCAACATCCGCATCTCGCAGCGAGGATCAACGATCCTTCGTTCTTCGATGGGTTCGACCTACCGGGCATGGGCCTATTTCGAGCGCTGGTGGGCCTTTTGAGGGCGAAACCGAACCTGAATACGGCCGCGATCGTCGAGCATTTTCGCGATAGCGAGCACCAGCATAGCGTCTCGAAGATCGCCACCTGGAGTCATTCCGTGCTCGAACAAGCCGTAGAGGTCGAATTTCAGGGTGCGATGGATCAGCTGAGTCGTATGGCGTTGAGGGAAAAAGTGGATCTGCTGCTTCAAAAGGAGAAGGTTTCCGGCTTAACCCCCATCGAAAGAAGAGAACTGGCTGATCTCACGCGACTTCCGGTAGGGGCGTCCAGCCCACTCCCGACCGAAAGACGCTAAATTCGGAGTGAGTAGAAAGTTCAGCTATAATTTCACGCTTTGTTTGCGCGCAATCGCATAGACATCAGGCCGAGAATATGGACCAAGAAACGCAACGCTCTCAGCTCAAGAAGCTGATTATCCAGGGTAAAGAGCAAGGCTTTTTGACCTACCGGGAGATTAACGACCATCTGCCCGAAGAGGTTCACGATACCGATCAGATAGAAGCGGTCGTGAACATGATCAATGACATGGGCATCCAGGTGTTCGACGAAGCACCGGACCCGGATGCGTTGTTGCTCAAAACCGAACCGACGCCCGCCGAAGAGGATGAAGAGGCCGCCGAAGAAGCCGAAGCAGTGCTCGTTTCGGCGGTGGACAGCGAGTTCGGACGCACGACCGATCCGGTGCGCATGTACATGCGCGAAATGGGAACCGTTGAGCTGCTGACGCGCGAGGGCGAGATCGAGCTCGCCAAGCGGATCGAAGACGGTGTGCGTCAGACGACCGAGGCGATCGCGTCTTGCCCGGCTGCCATCGCCGAAGTCGTACGCATGATGGATCTGGTCGAAGCCGATCAGATGCGGCTGACCGACCTGGTGGTCGATTTCGTCGATCCCAATGCGCCCGATCTGCCACCGCCGGAGATTAAGACCGCTGCCGCGACCGACGACAATGACGCCGAGGAGACCGACGGCGCGACCGGCGACGCCGATGAGGAAGAGGGCGGGCCCGATCGCGAAGAGGCGATCATTCGTTTCGCCCGGATCCGCAAGCTCCACGTCGGCTTGCTTAAAACGAGCGCGAAGCACGGTCATGACAGCCCCGAGGTGCGACGCGTCCAGAAGAAACTCGCCGACGAATTCATGCAGATTAAGTTCGTCTCCAAGCAGATCAATCGTCTCGTGGAATACGTTCGCTCGCTCGTCGATCAAGCGCGCGCGCAAGAAAAAGTCATCATGGATATTTGCGTCGGCAAGGCGCGCATGCAGCGCAAGAACTTTATCAAGATCTTCCCGGGCAACGAGACCAACCGGCGCTGGATCAAGCGCGCGATGAAGGTGGGGGAAGTCAACGTCAGCGTGCTGGAAAATCATACCGACGAGATTCTCTCGGCGCAGGATAAGCTGCATCAAATCGAAGAGCGCGCGGGTCTGCCCGTGATGGCGCTCAAGGAAGTCAATCGCCGCATGTCGATCGGCGAAGCGAAGGCGCGTCGCGCCAAGAAGGAAATGGTCGAGGCGAACCTGCGTCTCGTCATTTCGATCGCCAAGAAATACACGAACCGCGGTTTGCAGTTCCTCGACCTGATC
>JBGPCS010000268.1:0-4565 GCA_041481875.1 Sulfurifustaceae bacterium | reverse complement strand
GACTGGATTTCCAGAAAATCGATGATCTCTTCCACCTTGCGGCGATGCGCGATGTCTTCCTTTTGGGCTGGTCCCCAGTAAAGCGCCTGCTGGAACAGGTTGGCCTTCATCATCAGACTGCGCCCGGTCATGATGTTGTCGAGCACCGTCATTCCGCGGAACAGCGCCGGACCCTGGAAGGTTCGCGCCATTCCGGCTTGCGCGGCCCAGTGCGGGTCCATCTGCTCGTGCCGCTCGCCGCGAAACGTGATACTACCCGTTTGCGCGCGATAGACGCCGCTGATGATATTCAGCATGGAGCTTTTGCCGGCACCGTTCGGACCGATAATGGCGCGAATTTCGAACTCACGCACGTCAAAGCTCACGTTCGCGAGCGCCTGCACGCCGCCGAAAGCGAGCGAGACGCCCTCCGCGACGAGCATCGGCTCGCCGGCGGGGCGCGCCGCCGTCACGCCGCTTCCTTGCGCGGGCGAGCGCCTTCCATCGGCCCGAATACCCGCGCTTCGCGAATCTTCAGCGTCGAGCGTACGGCACTGGTGCGCCCGTCCTCGAACTTCACGGATATTTCCGTTTCCACCTGCTCCGCGGCCGAATAGAGCGCATCGATGATCTTCACGTATTTGTCCGCGATGATGCCGCGGCGGACTTTGCGCGTGCGCGTCAGCTCGCCGTCATCGGCGTCGAGCTCCTTGTGCAGAATCACGAAGCGCGTGATCTGCGAGCCGGCGAGCTTGGGATCGCGCGCGAGATCTTGATTCACCTGCTCCACGCAATCGCGGATCAATTCGTACACCGCGTCTTTGTTCGCGAGGTCGGTATATCCGGCATAGGTCAAATTGCGGCGCTCCGCCCAATCGCCGACCGCCACCACGTCGACATTGATAACCGCCGTGACGTCGGCGCGTCCGTCCCCGAAAACGACGGCTTCTTTGATGTGCGGAAAGAATTTGAGCTTGTTCTCGATATACTTCGGCGCAAACAGCGTACCGTCCGTGAGGCGACCGACGTCCTTGGCACGATCGATGATGCACAGATGCCCGTCGGTATCGAAAAATCCCGCGTCACCGGTGTGAAACCATCCGTCGGCATCTTTCGCGGCGGCGGTGGCGTCGGGATTCTTGTAATAGCACTGGAACAGTGCCGGACTCTTAATAAGAATTTCGCCGCTGTCGGCGATCCGCAACTGCACGCCCTCGACCGGTGGCCCGACCGTATCGGGCTTTACTTCGCCGTCCGGTTGTACGCACACGAACACGCAGGTCTCGGTCGAGCCGTAGAGTTGCTTCAAATTGATTCCGATCGAACGATAGAACACGAATAGGTCCGGCCCGATCGCCTCGCCCGCCGTATACGCCACCCGCACGCGGCTCATGCCGAGCGCGTTGCGCAGCGGACCGTACACCAGCAGATCGCCGATGGCGTAGCGCAGCCGATCGAAGAAATGCACGGACTGCTTACCCTCGAGCAGCTTCGCGCCGACACGGCGCGCGAGCTGCATGAAATAGCGAAACATCGCGCGCTTGATCCGGCTCGCGTCCTCCATGCGGATCGTCACCTGCGTCAGTAACCCCTCGAACACGCGCGGCGGCGCAAAGTAATACGTCGGGCCGATCTCGCGCATGTCGATCGTCACGGTATCGGCGGATTCCGGACAGCTCACGCAATAGCCGACGACCATCGCCTGCGCGTACGAGAAGATGTTTTGCCCGATCCATGCGAGCGGCAAATACGCGAGCACCTCCTCCTCGGCCGAGAGACGATCGATCTGCGCGCCCGCGCGTGCCGCGATGATGAGGTTCTGATGTGTGAGTACCACGCCCTTGGGATGTCCGGTCGTGCCGGAGGTATAAAAGAGAGCGGCGGTGTCGGTCGGCGTAACTTTTTCGATCGCTTCGGCAAAATAGTTCGGATGCGTGGCGCGAAAGTCGCGGCCGCGCTCGCGTAACTGCTCGTAACTCAGCAATTGCGGCTGCTTATAGTTGCGCAACCCGCGTGCATTGTCGTAGACGATGAACTTGAGCTTCGGGCATTGCGGAAGTATTTCCAGCAGCTTATCGACTTGCTCTTGATCCTCGACGATGGCGACCTCGATCTCCGCATCCTGGAGAACGAACGCCATCTCCTGCGCCACCGCGTCTTGATAGAGCGGCACCGGCACGCCGCAGAGCGCCTGCGCTCCGGTGACGGACCAATACAACCGTGGACGATTCTCTCCGACGATCGCCAGGTGATCGCCGCGCTTGAAACCGAGCGCGGCCAATCCGCAAGCGAGCAGCGACACTTCTTCCGACACTTGCCGCCACGTCCATGCCTGCCAAATGCCGAGATCTTTCTCGCGGATAGCCGACTGGTCGCCGCGCAGCGACGCGTGATGCAACAACAGTCGGGGAAACGTATCTGGCCCCTGATTCTTGTCGGGCATTGCCGAGTGCTCCTCCGCTACAGTCACCCGGCCTCCCGAGAAAAGGGGCGGGCTAGTGGTCGGCCATGTTAACCCGTCCCTGGGGGCTTTAGCAGTCCGAGTGCTTTCTGTGGTCTTGTGCCCGCGCATTTTCGCCAATCGCGACCAACAGCGCGGCTAAGTTAGCCATACAACGGGGCTCCAGATTGTCACTCAGGTGACAATCTGCAAGTATTTACGCAATGAACGTCGTCGCCTCCCCGCTCCGATCTATGTCCCCACTCAAAGGAATGATCGCCTCCTCACTCTGGGGACACGGTCTCAATGCCGAGCAGCGGCGCCGAGTGGAAATGGAAACGGTCGAACGCAAGGTGGCCAAGGGCGGTTACGTCTGCCGCAAGGGAGAGCCCGGCGAGCAGTGGATCGGCGTCGTTGACGGGCTGGTCAAGTTGACCGGGGTATCGCCTAACGGCAAAGAGACCACGTTCACCGGTGTCACGTCGTCGGGCTGGTTCGGCGAAGGTACGCTGCTCAAGAACGAACACCGCCGCTACGACGTCGTCGCCCTGCGCGACAGTCAAATCGCGTACATGCCGCGCTCGACGTTCATGTGGTTGCTCGATAACAGCATCGAGTTCAACCGTTTTCTATTGAAGCAATTGAACGAACGCCTGGGACAATTCATCGGCATCGTGGAATACGACCGGCTGCTCGGCCCCGATGCGCGCGTGGCGCGGTGTTTAGTGTCGTTCTATAACCCAACGCTATATCCCGGCACCGGTCCGCTGCTCGCCATCTCGCAAGAAGAGATCGGGCACCTCGCCGGCTTGTCGCGGCAACGCGTCAATCACGCGCTTCAGCTGATGGAAAAACAGAGTCTCGTGCGCACCGAGTATGGCGGTATCACGGTTCTGGATTTAGAAGGGTTGGCGCAGTTCGACGGCTAAGCCGCCATTGCGCAAGCATCACCAAATTCAATGTAGGGTGCGTCCCACGCACCGCTTAGTCGATCGGTGCGTGGGACGCAACCCGCTGTCCGCATCGCCAAGACCGTCGCGTTTGCGCGCGTGACAAACGCTCGACGCACTGACAGCGGGGTGATAGCTCTCAACCCATAGCCCCTTCGATCAAGGCGTCACGGTTATTGTCACGGTACTGCTCGCGGTTCCGCCGAGATCGTCGGTCACGCTAAGTTGGAACTTGAGCGCGGTATTAGCCGTCACCGGCGGCGCGGTGAAGCTTGGCGTCGCGGTGTTGGCGTTCGCCAGTGTCACCGCCGGTCCCGCGGTTTGCGTCCATGCGTACGCGACGATGGTGCCGTCCGGATCGCTCGAACCCGTGCCGTCGAGCTGAACCAGCGACCCCTGTTTAACTTTCTGGCTGGCGCCCGCTTTCGCGATCGGCTTCTGATTCACGTTGCGCACGGTGACGTTGATCGTGTCGCTGCCGGTCGCGCCGTTGTTGTCGGTGACCGTGAGCCGGAACGTCAGCACCGTGTCGGCGGTGACCTGCGGCGCCACGAACGTTGGCGCGGCGACGTTCGGATCGCTCAGCGTTACGCCCGGGCCGGCGATCTGCGTCCAGAAGAACGACGCGATGGTTCCGTCCGGATCGGTGCCGACGCCGTTCAGCGTTACCGCCGCTCCCTCGTTCACCGTCTTGTCCGGCTTGGCATTCGCCACCGGCGGCTTGTTGACGTTGCGGATGAGCACATCGACGTTGTCGGTGCCCGTGCCGCCGTTGTTGTCCGTCACCGTGAGTTGCAACGTGAGCACGGTGTCGGCCGTCACTTGCGGCGCGGTGAATGTCACGGTCGCCGTGTTCGCGGTCATGAGCGTGACCGTCGGACCGGCGACGCGCGTCCACTTGAAGGATGCGATGGTGCCGTCTGAGTCGCTGCCGCTGCCGGTGATACTGACGGCGTCGCCCTCGTTGACGGTCAAATCCGGTCCAGCGTTCGCGGTTGGCAGCCGGTTGACGTTGCGCACGGTGACCTGTGTGCTCGCAATCGCGCTCGCGCCACCGTTGTCGGTGACGGTCAATTGGAACTTGAGCACGGCGTTGGCCGTGACTTCCGGTGCGATGAACGTCGCGGTCGCGGCGTTGGCGCCGTTCAGCACCACCGCCGGACCGGCCGTCTGCGTCCATTGGAACGCGACGATCG
>JBGPCS010000267.1:0-4567 GCA_041481875.1 Sulfurifustaceae bacterium | reverse complement strand
GCCTCGACCGCCGCCGCGACTTGTTCCATGCGCTGCGCCGTTGCAGCCGCGAGCTCGGCAATTCGCTCCAGCGCCTGACCGACGGTCTGCGTGCCGTGCGCGGTACTCTCCACCAAATCGCTGCTCGCCAGAAGCGCCTCTCGCGCCGGCGTTAATTCGGTGGCGATCTTTTCGAGCAGCGTTTTGATCTCGTGCGTCTGCGCGCCGGTGCGTTCCGCGAGCGCCCGCACTTCGTGCGCCACGACGGCGAAGCCCCGGCCGTGGTCGCCGGCACGCGCCGCCTCGATCGTCGCGTTGAAGGAAAGAATCAGCGTCTGGCGCGCGATTTCGTCGATCACCTGGCTTACGCTCATCACCGAGCCGATGCCTTTGACCAGCGCTTCGATACGCTCGACCGTCGCCCGCATCTGTACGCGCAACTGCTCGGACGACGCCGTCGTCTCTTGGCTGAGGTTACGCCCGCTGGCACTCAGCATATTCATCTCGCGTGCCGCCGCGAGCGTTTGCTGCGACGCATCGGACACGTTATGAATGTTGCTGTGCAGCGTCTCGGCGGTACGGACCAACCCGCCGAGCGACTCGTTCACCTGCTTGATCTGCGTGCTGACGGAATCCAGCCGCACCGAAGCGCGCGCCGAACCGACCGCGGAGCGAGTGAACAACTCCTGCAACCCCACGAGCAAGCGCTTCATCCGAGCGGAGGCATGCAATGTGCCGGCGCCTTCGCGCCATGCGCGAAACGGGCGTAACAAGCCGGCGAGAATTCCCCGCGGCGGCGCGGGAACGCCGGGCGCGGGACCGGAGACCGGCTCTCGGTTTTTCACGAAAGCGGTCGCGGTCTTAGCCATGAAGGTGCCTATCCATACTAACTACTAACTATAGGCGACCGCGTCCGGCGGCCTTCGTGACACGGCTCTTCGGCATCGGACCGGCCGAACTCGGCCATAGGCTGCTCGCCAGAGCGCCGGTGCAAACGAGCAGCGTTTGGTCGGCGAAACCGAGCGTAATGCCGGCGAAGGCGAGCGTAGTTAAAGTAGTACGCATTAGGCGTCAGCCGTAATGCGCCGAATGTTTTCCGGTCCCTCGGTCATGCTCGTTCGGCGCAATACGCTTCGCTATTGCGTACTACATTCGCTATCTCTCGCTGTCTTTCTCCGACTCAGCGATAGGTAATGAAGTCGTTACGCTCGCCCTCGAAGTGCGCGTGCTCGTTCAGCGTCATGAGATATTTACCGCGCTCGCCGTAGATCACCTTGGTGACGCCACAATTGACGAGTGTCCAGTTGATTTGAAATGCGTGCGCATCGGGAATGCGCAGCAACGTTTGCGACACGGCGGAAATCGGACCGCCGGACGTAAATGCCAGCGCTGTCTTCGAACCGCCCAGCGACTGCACCATATTGTCGAGCGCCCGAACGCAACGCGCACGAAAAATCGGCCACGGCTCAGTGTAGTCGCTGTCGTGCTGCCCGCTGACCCAACGCGCGACCGCCTTGGTGAACATTTCCTGGAACGCGCGCCGCAAATTGCCGGTCTTCGAAAGTTCGGCAAACATCGCCTGGCGGTCGACATAGCGCGGTTCATAGCACGCGACGATCTCGTCGCCGTCGTATTCGTTGAGATCCGCCGTCTCCTGGCGCGCTTCGGAATAGCCGTAAGCGCCGAGGCAAGCGTCGGCCGTTTGCCGATGCCGCCGTTGCGTGCCGCAAAAAACAGCATCGACCTTCGGTACTCGCGCGCGCAGCACCTCGCCGAGCGCGCGTGATTGCTCCACGCCCATCTCGGACAGCTCGTCGTACTCGGCTTTGCCGAACGACGCCTGGCCATGTCGTATTAGATAAATCGCACCCACTCGATGACTCCGGGCTTCTGATGCGCGGCACTATTCAAACACGTCGCTTTGGTACCGACGAGGGGCCGATGAACGATGCCGTTCCCGGCTCTTTGAAATTGCAGGAACGGGGGACAATCTTCGGAGCAACATCCGCGACGTCCAATGAAGTTGTTATTGCACCCGCTGGCTCAGAACACGAGCCGCGCGCCGATCAGCATCAGCATGCAGGCGAGCGTGGGGCGCATCACGCGCTCGGGGAAAAGGCCGCTCGCGTGACTGCCGAGATAAATCCCCGGCAACGAGCCAAGCAGCAAGCTTCCGAGCAGCGTGAAGTCGACGGTGCCGAGATAGAAGTGGCCAAGACCGGCAACGGCGGTGAGCGGCACCGCGTGGGCGATGTCGATGCCGACCCGCTTCACCGAGGGCAGCCGCGGATAGAGCCACAGCAACGCAACCATTCCGATGGCGCCGGCACCGACGGAAGAAATGGTGACAAGCAAACCCAGAACGACGCCGGTCGCTACCGAGGCGAGTGCCAGACGTTGCGGCGACGGACTAAGTCCGGACTCCGCGCGGTCGCGGCTGGCGCGCCGAACGCGCTCGCGGAAGAAGATGGCCAACGCGGTGAGAATCAGCGCCACGCCGAGGACACTGCTGATCAACGCGGAGAATTGCTGGTCCTTCAAGCGGAACACGGCCAGTGCCCATGTCGTCAGGATCGCCGCTGGAACGCTGCCGAGCGCCATCCAGCCAACGATGCGCCAGTCGATATTTCCGCGCCGCCCGTGCACCCAAATGCCGCCCGTCTTCGTGATCGACGCATAGAGTAGGTCGGTGCCGACAGCGGTGGCCGGCGGAATGCCGAAGAACAGGACGAGCAGCGGCGTCATTAGCGATCCGCCGCCAACGCCCGTAAGACCCACAATAAAACCGACCACCAGGCCGGAAAGCGTGTATGTCCAGTCCATACGCGTCTATTGATGTCGTGCACGAGAGTAACAGCGACGGCCGAGAAATCGGAAAGAACTAATCGCTACGGACTAATAACGAATGTGAACTAGCCGCTGGAACGAGGAGGAGCTACAGCGGTCGGCGCGGCTAGGTAGGTATGACCCGGACGAAGCGAGCGGAGTCCGGGCGAGATGCCTAATAACCGCGACGCTTCAACCCTGGTTGCCGGTGCCGTTGCCTCAGGCCCGCCCCTCAGTGGGAGTCGCCGACGGGTCCGAGGGCAGCGCGATCGAACACCACCCAATCGCCGCGCCGGTCGTGAAAATAGCCGCCGACCGGATCGATCTTCCAAACTGTCGTGTCGACTCTGCGCGTGCGCGTACCGGAGACAATCCGCGGAGCAACGCCCGCCGGGTCGAGGTTCTCGCTTCCTAATCGCAACTGCATCAACCCGAAAATTAAATTTATCGTGTTCCCGCTTACGAACAACCGTCCGGTGGTGAGCGACTTGGGCGAGTACTTCCCGAGTAATCCGCGATAGCTGGTAACGGCAAACGTCACATCCTGATTCGGACCGGCCTTGGACAGCGCAATCATCAGCGGCGGGACGATAGTGTTCAGTTCTTCGTTGAGGAACACGGGCACGTTGTCGATCGACTCGGCGCGGCTGACTTTCAGAGGTGCCAACAGCTCGCGCAGCTGGCCGGCGGAAATGACGAAGGGATGGGAATTCGGCGCAACGCCCGATTCGAGCGGTTCGAGCCGAACATTGTCATCGTTCGATCGATATACGTCGGTGCGATCGCTAGTGCCCACCGCTGCACATGCAGCCAGGGTCGCTGCCAAAACGAGCGGCGATAAATGGCGCCGGCGAAAATTAGCGCGGCGCATGACCCCGTCTTGCCGAGCCGCGGGTCGTCCGCATCGCGGACGGTGAACCCCGCGTCATGCGATCTACTTCAGCGCCGCGAACGGATCCGCCGCTTGCCAGGCGACGGGCATCCGGATATCGACGCCGTCGCGTTGCCCGCTTGCCAACACGAACTGCATCGATCCCTCGAAGCCCGCTCCCGGCACAAGCGGTTCATCGAGCGTCACAAAGAAATTGTCCCAGTGGATCGGCACGACACGGCGGGCGCCGACCGCGCGCACGATCTCGCGCCAGTAGCCTTCGCGATATGCGTCGTTCTGAGTGTTGAGGCCACCGACGCCGAGATAGGCGACGTCGGCTTTGCGCCCGCTCAACGCGCCGGGAACGAAGCCCGCGCTGCCTTGAATCAGGATCGTCCGCCCGTCGTGCTCGACCAGCAGCGTATAGCTCTCGCCCACTTTGTAGTCGGTCGCTTTGGCCGGCGGCGCGAGCGGCGCCTCGATCTCGCCCATCGCATAGTTGTTCGGCAGATGCGCCGATTTCAGGAACGTGACGTTGAAGCGACCGAACTTCAGCGTCTCGCCGTCTTTCGGCACGCGCATGCGGTTCTCGGCGAGGCCGTAGCCGCGGCCGATATTCGCCGTCGAGGTCGAGCCGACCAGCAGCGCGCCGGTTTGCTGCGCGACGATCGGCGAATCGAGCGCGTGATCGAAGTGCGAATGAACCGGAATGACGGCGGCGAGCGACTTCACCCCAGCGCGCGCGAGCGCGCGCGTGATTCGGTCGCGGTCCGGCGCTACGTTGGCTAACGCCGTCTGCGATGCGCGCGTGAAGTAGCCGTCGGTCATGATCGCGGTCTCGCCGTCGTCAAAAAGAAGCGTGGCGACGCCGATGAACGTAACGCGCAGATT
>JBGPCS010000266.1:0-4622 GCA_041481875.1 Sulfurifustaceae bacterium | reverse complement strand
GTAAATTGGCCAACCGCTTGGCGATCCCGAGACCCAGCCCCACGCCCTCTCGGCGCGCGACGCCCGTTCCGGGTGCGATGGGAATCTGGTAGAAATCCTCGAAGATCGAAGTGAGATGATCCGGCGGAACGCCGATGCCGGTATCGAAGACCTGAATCGTCGCGCTGCGTTCCGAGACGCGGCACGCGATGAGAATGCCGCCGCGGTTCGTATACTTGATCGCGTTGGCGATGAAATTGCGCAAGATGCGCTGCAGCTGTAGCCCATCCGTCATGATCGCGACATCCGGCGCGCGATACCTCAGTTGCAGACCTTTCGCGGCCGCCAGCGGCTCGAATTCGCTCGCCAATGTTTCAAGCAGCGTCAGCACCGGAACCGCGTCGATAGTGACGCCGGTCTTGCCGCTTTCGAGCCGCGTGATATCCAGCAAGTCGTCGAATAGCGACTTAAGCGAGCCAAGCGCCATCTCCATCAGGTTCAGCGTGGGCTGCACGCTTGCGTCGGTCACCTTGAGTCGCAACGATCCGGTCAGCAGTAGTAAGGCATGCAGGGGTTGGCGCAAATCGTGACTGGCGCTCACGAAGAAACGTGTCTTGGTCCGGTTCGCCAGTTCGGCGTCCTCTTTGGCCTTGGTGGCCTCCGCGTTTTTAATTTTAAGAACGCCGGCCAGCTCTTCGTTCAGGAATCGCGCGTAAATCGTCTCGAAGATCTGCTTGCTCTGCTGAATGACCATGAAAAACGACGCGCAGGCGGCGATAACGATGAATACGGCGATGATGAGGTCGTGTTCGCCGTCGTGCATGAGCTGAACTGACGCCACCGACGTTGCGAGCGGAACGATCATCACGGCGGCGGTCTTCAAATCCGCTTTCGAAATTTGCCCCATCGCGAACACAATTCCGACGCACCACACGAGAAATAAGTCTTCACGCGGAGAACCTCTGCCAAATGCATAGTACGCATAGGCCACGAGCAACGCATTGGCGACGCCTACCACCTGAAAGAAACGCCGCCATCGCTCGATTCGGTGCTCCGGTATGCCATGCCGTTTCGTGTAGAGGAACCCCCAGACGCTGAAAGGATGATGGACCCCCAGACAAATGAAGAACCAGGTGAACAAGTGAATTTTGTCGGCGTAGCCCCAAGCCAACCAAATTACCGCGGCCTCGGCGGCGATCTGCGGGACGATCTGCAATTTAGTCAGGGAAAAAAGCTCGAGAACGATCGTTCCCTGCACTTTCGTTACGAGACGTTGCCGTGCCGCTGCGGGTAAAAAATCTTGCGTTAGCCGATCGGTGGAAGGCGCGTGCGGCATATTTTTTCTATAGATCTGCGGGAGGAATTTCATTCTCGCGCGGCGCGAACGGAATGTCACCGTCCCCATCGCTCGGCAACGTCGCACTGTGGTTCTTCAGGTCCGTGGACTCGGCGGCCATGGGCCTGCGACACGCGTCCGAGGGTGGGAGAAAAAAGAGCCGCATTTGCGCGATTATTGAAGCAATTGCGATCGAAGCAGCTGAAGATTACCGCGCGCGGCGTAATGACCGGATCCATCACCTGAGATCGCGCCACTCGACGCTTGCTCCGGCATGCTGCAATATCGCAAACCTCGACACCGCTGGCACTTCGGCGCCCCGGCGCACAGCAACGACATGACCTCGACCGTGTATTCGGACCTCGGCGACGGGATCAGCTGCATCGATTCCGGATATCACCGTTCCAGACTCGCCGCGTTTTATCTGATTGTCGAAGGAAGCGCGGCGGCCTTCATCGACACCGGAACCAATCGCTCGATCGCGAATGCCCTCGCCGCTCTGCGCGCGAAACGCCTGTCACCGGAACAAGTCGCGTACGTAATACCGACGCACGTGCATCTCGATCACGCGGGCGGCGCCGGGGAAATGATGCAGCAGTTTCGCAACGCGAAGCTGATCGTGCATCCGCGCGGAGCGCGGCACTTGATCGATCCGAGCAAGCTGATGGCGGGCGTGCTCGAGGTTTACGGGGCCGAACAGGCAGCGAAGAGCTTCGGCACGCTGCGACCGGTGCCCGCGGAACGGGTGATCGAGGCGCCGGACAATTTCAGGTGGCGTATGAACGGGCGCGAGCTGCTGTTCCTCGACACGCCGGGACACGCGCGCCATCACTTCTGCGTAGTGGACGAACGCTCCAGCTCCATCTTCACCGGCGACACGTTCGGTATCTCCTACCGCGAGCTCGACACCGAGCGCGGCGCTTTCGTCCTCCCGACCACGACACCGGTGCAGTTCGAGCCCGATCAACTCCATGCGTCCATCGATCGGCTGCTCACGTACCGGCCGCGGCAGATCTTGCTCACGCACTTCGGACGAGTCACGGAGATTGCGCGCCTCGCCGCGGATATGCACACTCTAATAGATGCTTTCGCGGAGCTTGGCCGCTCGATGCAAGGCGCGGGTGCCGCGCGTCATGGTTTGCTCATCGAAGGCCAGCGCCGCATTTTGCTGCCGCGCCTGCGCGCGCACGGCTGCCGCTTGACCGAAACGCAGATCGAAGCCGTGCTGCACGGCGATTACGAGCTGAACGCGCAGGGCATCGGCGTTTGGCTCGATCGCAACGTACATTGAAGACCGTCGCGGGAGAATGACGATGGGATACGACTACCAGAAACTCCATTCCCGCTCGCTGCAAGACCCGGAAGGCTTCTGGGCCGACGCCGCCCAGGACATTCACTGGGAGCGCAAATGGAACCGCGTGCTCGACGACTCGCGTAAGCCGTTTTACCGTTGGTTCACCGGCGGCGTGCTCAACACCTGCTACAACGCGCTCGATCGTCACGTCGAATCGGGCCGCGCCGATCAGGTCGCGCTGATTTACGACAGCCCGGTGACGGCGACCGTGAAGCGTTACACCTTTCGCGAGCTCCGCGACACGGTCGCGCGCTTCGCGGGCGTGCTGAAGATGCAAGGCATCGCCAAAGGCGACCGCGTCATCATTTACATGCCGATGGTGCCGGAAGCGGCGATCGCGATGCTCGCGTGCGCGCGCATCGGCGCGATTCACTCGGTCGTGTTCGGCGGTTTCGCCGGCAACGAGCTCGCCAAACGCATCGACGACGCGCAACCGCGGCTGATCGTCTCCGCCTCGTGCGGCATCGAGGCCGGACGCGTGATCGAGTACAAACCGCTGCTCGACGAAGCGTTGAGATTGGCGACCAGCAAACCCGAGCGCTGCATCATTTTGCAGCGCGCGCAGGCCAGAGCAGCGCTGACGCCGTCGCGCGATCTCGATTGGCATGAAGCGATGGCCGCCGCCCAACCGGCCGGCTGCGTACCCGTCGCCGCCACCGATCCGCTTTACATTCTCTACACCTCCGGCTCGACGGGCATTCCGAAGGGCGTCGTGCGCGACAACGGCGGTCACGCCGTCGCGCTCAAGTGGAGCATGAAAAATATCTTCGGCCTCGCGCCGGGAGAAGTTTTCTGGACCGCGTCGGACGTCGGCTGGGTCGTCGGCCATTCCTATATCGTGTACGCGCCGCTACTGCACGGATGCACGAGCGTGCTCTACGAAGGCAAACCGGTCGGCACGCCCGACCCGGGTGCTTTCTGGCGCGTCGTCTCGGAGCACGGCGTGTGCACGCTCTTCACCGCGCCGACGGCGTTTCGCGCCATCAAGCGCGACGACCCGAAGGGCGAGCACATCACGCGTTACCCGCGCGCGAAATTCCGCGCGCTGTTTCTCGCCGGCGAGCGCTGCGACCCGGATACGCTGCACTGGGCCGAGCAGCAGTTGCACGTGCCGGTGATCGATCATTGGTGGCAAACGGAAACGGGCTGGCCGATCGTGGCGAACTGTCTCGGGATCGAACAATTTCCGGTGAAGCCCGGCTCGGCAACCAAGCCGGTGCCCGGGTACGATGTGCGCGTGCTCGACAACCAAGGTGACGAAGTGAAGGCGGGAACGATCGGCAACATCGTGCTCAAGTTACCACTGCCGCCGGGAACGCTACCGACGATGTGGAACAACGACGAGGGTTACAGAAAATATTATCTCGATCCTTATCCGGGCTACTATCTGACCGGCGACGCGGGCTACAAAGACGAAGACGGCTACGTTTGGATCATGAGCCGCATCGACGACATCATCAACGTCGCCGGCCATCGGCTCTCGACCGGCGCCATGGAAGAGATCCTCGCCTCGCACCCCGATGTGGCAGAATGCGCCGTCATCGGCGCCGCCGATCAGTTGAAGGGCGAGCTGCCGCTCGGCATGATCGTGCTGAAGAGCGGCGTGAACCGATCGCACGATCAGATCGTGAACGAAGTGATTCAGCTCGTGCGCGACAAGATCGGCCCGGTCGCGGCGTTCAAACAGGCCACCGTGGTAAAGCGTCTTCCGAAGACGCGTTCCGGTAAGATTCTGCGCGGGACGATGCGGAAAATCGCCGATGGACAGGAATACAACGTACCGCCGACGATCGACGATCCGGCGATCCTCGGCGAAATCGGCGACGCGCTGAAGACGCTCGGGTATCCGCAACGGCGTGCTTAGAGAATCTTTTATTTATTCCCTCTCCCCCCAGGAGAGGGGTTGGGGTGAGGGAACAACGCGATTTCTTGCACCGCCGCCCCTCACCTGCG
>JBGPCS010000265.1:0-4623 GCA_041481875.1 Sulfurifustaceae bacterium | reverse complement strand
GTGACCCCTCGGCAGCGATCGATTCCGCGCTCGGTGCGATTCCCGGCAACGGTTTTCAAAACGACGGCGATAACGAGCTGTCGGGAATCCACGTCTCCGACGGCTCACGGAATACTCGGCGCCAAAATCCCGCGTCCGTTCCACGACGGCTGGCGCGTGTTCTACACGGGCCCGCACGGCAAAATTACACGCAGGAGATCATTCCGAACCGGCAGAAACGCGTTGACTTCGGCGAGTACTAGAAGGCTGACAAGACAAATGCGTTCGCTTTGCCCGAACGCAGTTCGGGTAGGCGTAATAACCTGCCCGAGCGTTTTTTATTTTTTGACGAGGAGGCGCTCAGTGAAAGGGGTGCGCCTGGGTCGCAGCCACATCCGCGTGAAGACGCCGTCGCGGCGATAGGCGTGATACAACGCGGCGGCGGTGTGGATGCCGATTAGCGCGATGAATAGGGGCGCGATGAAGTGATGCATGCCGACGAAGATATCTTGTAGCCGCTTATCCTCCCAGCCCCAGTGAGGCAACGCCAAGCCGAAGAACTTGACGCCGAATTTTCCGAACGATGAGCCGAGGTAGCCGCTCACCGGCATGAGCAGCATGCACAGATAAAGTAACCCGTGATTTAACCGGCCCGTCGTAGCCTGCCAGCTCGGTATCGCGAGCGAATCCGGCGGGCTGCCGGATCGCCAGCGCCAGGCGAGGCGCAGCAGGATGATCGCGGCCGCCAGCACACCGAGCGACTTGTGCAAGTTGAAAAACCACCCGCGCTCAGGCGTGTTCCGCGGCAAGTCGGTCATGTAGAGGCCGACACTCACCAGCGCGACGATCAACAGGGCAATGACCCAGTGGAGCGCGATCGCCGTGCGTGTATATCTTGCCGGTGGTGCCGTCAGGCTCACCGGATTGCCACGCCCCACGGCATGAGACCCACCGGTATATCGCGCAGCTTCACGTTCTTCTCGGTGTCGACTACCGAGACCGAATCGGAGCGACCGTTTGCGACGTAAAGCTTCTTTCCATCCGGCGTCAACGCCATGCCCCACGGTCGCTTGCCCACGGGAATCGTCGCCGTCACCTGGTTCGTCGCCGTGTCGATGACCGATACGCTTGCGTCGCCACCGTTCGAGACATATACGCGGGCGCCGCTTGGATGCATCGCGAGATTGTTGGTGCGCGTGCCGCCCTCGATGACGGTGACGACCTCCTGTTTGGCGGCGTCGACGACGTAGATCTTGTTCGCGTTCTCAGCCGCGATGTAGGCGCGCTTGCCGTCGGGCGAAAACGCGATTCCGCGCGGGCGCTTTCCGACTTGCAGGTTTTTTACGACTTGGCGCGTCGCGACGTCGATGATCTCTACGATATCGCCATCCTCCGCGCCGACGTAGATCGAGCGCCCGTCGGCACTGAATACCGCATGTTCGGGATTTTTGCCCGCGGTTTTTACGCTGAAGAGTTTGCGTTGAGTCTGTACGTCGATGACGCTGACATCGTTGCTTTCCTCGCCCGCCACCGACACGAGACGTCCGTCGGGCGAGAGATAGACCGCTTCCGGCGACTGGCCGGTTACGATTTTGCCGATAACGCGACGCTCCTTGATGTCGATGATCGCCACGGAATCAGGCTGGATGCTGACGTAAAGCTGTCGGCCGTCCGCGGTCACGGCGATGCCGCGCGGACTTTCGCCCGCTTGGACTTGTCCGACGACGGCGTCATCCGCGGTATCGATGATCGAGATCGTTCCCGATTTTTCGTTCGGGACGTACGCGAACGGCGCGGCGAGCGCGACCGATCCGATGCCGGCGATCCAGACGGCGACCCACACGGCAGTGCGCCGCATCGGCGGCATCAATTTATTCATTGCTCCTTCCTCGATTCGGTCCGTATGTACGCCCACAACGCTTGCACTTGTTCATCTTTGAGCAGGTCGCCCCACGGCGGCATGCTGCCCTTGCCTTTCATCACCGAGCTGAAAAATCGCTCGCGCTCGTCGCTGGGGAATCGACGCAGATCGAAGGTATTGGCTCCGGGGTTGGTCAACCGCGCGCCATGACAGCGCGAGCAGTTGATGGCGTAGGTCAACTCGCCGCGCTTGATGAGTTCCGATGGAAAGTCCTCCTCGGCCAGTGCGTTGATCGCAAGAGATTGGCCGAGAAGAAACAATAACGCGCGCAAAACTCGAATCGACATGCTTGGCTGACTGCGAGGAAAGCAGCGCCGGGGCGAATCGCCCCGGCGCCGACGTCGTTTACTTCAGCGCGAAGGTCCAGACCGAGCCGCCCTTCGGTACGGACGCGAGTCGCGGGTCGCCCGAGAAAATGACATAGGCGCCGCCGGTGCCGCTCAACACCGAGATGTACTGCTTGCCGTTCATGGTCCACGTCACCGGTTGGCCGATGACGCCGGAGCCGGTTTGGAAACTCCAGAGTTTCTTGCCGGTGCTCGCGTCGTAGGCTAGGAACTCGCCGTAGAGATTACCCGTGAACACGAGACCGCCCGCGGTGGTCAGCGTGCCCGCCCAATTCGGCATGTCGAGCGGGACCTCCCACCTCGACTTGCCGGTGAGCGGATCGATCGCCTTGAAGAAACCGAGCGGACCGTCCGGCGGCACCGGTTTCTGCGCGAGATCGACGCCGGCCCAGAACACGCCTTGCTCGTACGACTGATCGACCGGCTTATAGTTGAAACCGAAGTTCAACGTATTGGCGTAGACCAGCCCGGTGCCGGGGTTATAGGACATGGGCATCCAGTTTTTACCACCCAACAAATGCGGCCAAAGCTCCACGGCTTCGCCGGTGGTGCGCATTTTCTTTGTCGCCGCCGAGTCGATCGGCCGGCCGGTCTTCATGTCGATGCCATCGGCCCACGTGATCTTCTTCACGAATGGGTTCGCGCGCAGTAACTGGCCATTGGTGCGATCGATCACGTAGAAGTAACCGTTGCGGTCGGCGTGCATGAGCACCTTGCGCGGTTTGCCGTCGACGTTGAGATCGGCCAGCACCATTTCGTTGTTGCCGTCGTAGTCGTATGGATCGTTCGGCGAGAACTGATAGTGCCAGACGATCTCGCCGGTCTTCGGCCGCATCGCGATCACCGAACACGTATAGAGATTGTCGCCCTTGCGCCGCAACACATTCCACGAGCTCGGGTTGCCGACGCCCCAATACATGAGGTCGAGCTGCGGATCGTAGCTGCCGATGAGCCACGTCGAGCCGCCGCCATACGCCCACTGGTCTTCGATCCAAGTCTCGTTACCCTTTTCCCCCGGACCCGGCACGGTGTAAGTGCGCCATACCTGGCGACCGGTTTCCGGATCCCAGCCGTCGAGGAAACCGCGAATGCCGAATTCGGCTCCGGACACTCCGGTAACGACGACGCCATTCGCGATGAGAGGCGGCATAGTCATGGAGTAGCCGCGTTTCCAGTCGATGGCGTTGGCGCGCCAGACTTCTGCACCGGTTTTCAGATCGAGCGCGATGACGCTCGCATCGAGCGTCGTGCGGTAGAGCTTGTCCCCGTAAACCGCGGCGCCGCGATTCAAGATGCCGCAGCAGACGATGCGCGGGGTCTCGGGCGGATACTGAATGGTGTGCTTCCAAACCTGGCGACCCGTTGTGGCATTGATGGCGACCGTGCTCTTGTGATCGGTTACGTACATCACGCCATCGACCACCAGCGGTTGGGATTCTTGGCCGCGGTCGTCGTTCATGCTGTAGCTCCACACCGGCACCAGCCGCTTTACGGTTTCGCGATTGATCTTATTTAGCGGACTGTAGCGCTTGAGATCGTAACCCATTCCCTGGGTCAGCACGTTGTCCGGTGTCTTGGCGTCGTCTACCAGATCCTTGTCCGTGACGGCCGCCTGGGCAAGGGGAGTCAACAGCAACAACAGCCCGGCACAGATGAGTTTCTTCATGGGGCAGCTCCTCAGAGGTTGCTTTTGTTTATGCAATTCCCGCGGCCGGCTGGCCGCCGCGGCTACGTTGCCAGAGGACTAACGCGCACATTCTCGGGCCTTGGCCGAATTGGGGTCAAGGCTCGCGTAAAGCGTAGCGACTGTATCCTGCGCCGGGCCACGTAGCAATTTGCTCAAAGAGCTGAGACTCGACGCTCGACGCCCCCCGGGGCCGGCTAGATTTTCGTGAACTCCGCAACTCTATGTCGTGCGCGGCCGAGATGGCCGAGATCGTTTCGATCGGAACGACGTCAGGTCAGTGGCGGTGACAACGGCAACGCGCCGTATTTCGCGCCCGCGCTAGTCGAATCCGGCTCCTTTGGCGTACTGGGGGTCCGCAGTGGTTTTGACCCAACTGAAAAGGTCGACAAATGGTGCGCTGCTTCGGTTCGGATGGAGCACCCCTCCGCGAGCAATGGCCCATCCTAAACCCTCCGCCGCCGGCTCCGCCGGAGGCGGGAGGGGGTGTATCCGGTTTCGCGAGGTTGCATGCATTACGTACTGTTGGCGGCTGGATCGACAAATGACTGAAATGCAGGGAAAACATTCGACAGCCAGGGGTATAGCGCCATTTTCCAACTTGCGTCAAACTGTGCGCCACTTATCGCCGTCCGGAGTTTGTCCAACCGTATTTCGTTCTCTCCCCACCACAATTCAAGAAAAGGAGACAT
>JBGPCS010000264.1:0-4646 GCA_041481875.1 Sulfurifustaceae bacterium | reverse complement strand
GAGCAACGGCGTCATCTCGCGCAGTTGATCGACGGTGAAGTATTGCAGCAGCACGGCGCCGCCGCTGTTCGAGGCGCCGCCGGCGAGCCAGTGGCGGCCGAGGCGGTGACTGTAGACGCCGTGGCGCTGCGAGACCAATTGTTTTTCCGACAAGAGTTTTATCACGAGTGTGTTGCCGAGCACGGTAACGCCGTGGCCCGGTTTGCTCGCGCCCGCGGCGAGGAACGCGGCCACGCCGTCGGTGGTTCCGGCGACAACCTCCGTTTGCGGCGACAAGCCGAACGCATTGGCGATGTCCGCGCCGACGGTTCCGATCGGTTCGCCGGGAGCGTGGACTTCCGGCAGCAGCGACGTTTGGATTCCGAGCGTGTCGAGCCAACCGGGCCAATGCGAATCGGCCGGGTCGTAACCGAGCTTAAGGCTATTATGGTGATCGCTGTGGCCGTAGACGCCGGTTAGGCGGTTGCCGATCCAATCGGCTTGATGCAATGCGAACGTGGCGCGCTCTTGGCTTTTCTTGCCGTGTAGCCACAGGAGTTTCGCCAAGCTGCTGTAGACGTCGTTCGCCGCCGAACGATCGTCGGCGATAGCGGCGATGCGTTCCGCTTCGATGGCGGCGCGCCGATCGTTGTACATCAGTCCCGGCGTCACCGGGTCGCCGTGCTGATCGCACAGGAGCAGCGTTCCCGATGTGCCGGCGACGCCGATGCGGTGCACGCGTTGCGCGCCGACTTCTTGGAGAACTTGTTTCAGGCTCGCCGCGACGGCACGCCACCAGTCGTTCGGGTCTTGCGTCACCTGGCCTTCGAAGCGCAGCGGCGCCGGTAGCGGCGACTCGGCTTGCGCCAACACCTTCTCCGCGGTATCGATCGCGACGGCGCGACAGCCGTTGGTGCCGATATCGATGCCGACGTAAACGTCGCGCGCGGGCGCCGGCGGGGGAGGCGGCGCGGCCGGCGGTGCGGGAATGGCGGCGGCCGCCGCCGCTGCCGCGGCGCGGTTACGCTTCAGCATGCGAAATCGATCCGAGCGCGATCCGCGCGCGGCGGGTGCCTCGTCTGCGGCTTCATCACTCGCCGGCGACGCCGCGATCGCGCCGGCCGCCGAGGCAGCGGACGCCGGCGCAGAACGCGAATCGCTCGGTTCGTTCTCGGGCCCCGCGATAACTCGTTGCCGACCGCGCGGCAGATCGGGCAGCGGCGCGTGTAACGGTTCCCAGCCGGACTTTCGATACTCAGCGGTCACCGTGGTGTGCAGGCCGCCGCGTACGTTGAACATCGCGCGAACGCGCATGTAGCGCGGCTGCATCGCCGCGACTAGATCGTTGAGGATCGCATTCGTTACCTTTTCGTGAAAATGTCCTTCGTTCCGGAACGACCAGATGTACAGCTTCAGCGACTTGAGCTCGATGCAAAGCCGATCGGCGATATATTCGAGTCGCAGCGTCGCGAAATCCGGTTGACCGGTCTTCGGACACAGACACGTGAACTCGGGCGCCTCGATCTCGATGATGTAGTCGCGTTGCGGTTCCGGGTTTGGGAAGGTCTCGAGAGTTTTGGAGGGCGACGTTGGCATCAGATTCCGCGGTTATGCTTTTTGAAATTGTATCTTAAGAATACGTGTTCTCGGACCGACGGCAAGTCGCGTCGAGCGGTGCGCATGCTTTTGCCGTATGCTGTGCCGAGCCGGCTGCTGAAAAATGTCGATGTAGGGTCGGCGGAGCGAAGCGCAACCCACCAAAATATTATTTTGTTGGGTTTCGCCGCTCACGCGGCTCCACCCAACCTACACTAGAGGCAATTTTGAGATAAGCCCTAGTTCAGACTTTCCTAAAATCGCGCAGGACTCCGCCAATCAAACCGACATCCCCCAGTAACGCCGCGCCTATTAATAGAGTAGCCGGAAGGTCCGATTCGCTTCGCAACGACGACGGTCGTAGTTCCCGCCCGAGCGTGTCTCATCGTAGCGGCGGCGACACGGTTTGCTTGTCGCGGCGCACGCTGTTGTTCGCCGGGCTGTCGTTGCTCGCCGGACTTCGCAGCGCCCGCTGCGACGACTCGCCCGCGAACGCGGCTCGTTACCTGGGTCGAGACATGCCGTACGCCGCCTTCGACGAGTTGCCCACCACCACCGTCGCCGTCAAAGGCGGTTCGATCAAGGTTGCTTTCGCGCCCGGACCGCTTGTATTGCCGCACAAACGCATTCTCGACTGGATCGCCGCGGCGGCCGAGTCGGTCGCGGTTTACTACGGGCGTTTTCCGGTCGCCTCCGCGCGCTTGCTCGTCATACCCACCGAAGGACGAGGTGTGCGCTCGGGAACGACGTACGCGTACCGCGGCGCCGCGATTAAATTGCGCATCGGTGAGCTGACCGAAGACGAACATCTCGTCCGCGATTGGGTGCTGGTGCACGAGATGGTCCATCTCGCGTTTCCGTCGGTCGACCAGCGTCATCATTGGATCGAAGAAGGATTGGCGACGTACGTCGAAGGCGTGGCGCGCGTGCAGGCCGGGAAGCTGAACGAGGACGAAGTCTGGTCGGGTCTGGTCGATGGGTTGCCGAAGGGTTTGCCGCAAGAAGGCGATCGCGGGCTCGATCACACGCCGACCTGGGGCCGCACGTATTGGGGCGGGGCGCTCTTCTGTTTCCTCGCAGACGTGGAGATTCGCAAGCAGACGTCCAACCGCAAAGGTTTGCAAGACGCGCTGCGCGGCATTCTCGCCGCCGGCGGCAGCATGGAAGTGCACTGGCCCATCGCCAAAGCGCTCCAAGCGGGCGATGCCGCAGTCGGCGTTTCGGTTTTGCTGCCGCAATACGAGCGCATGAGAGATCGCCCGGTGGACGTCGATTTAGCCGACTTATGGCGCCGGTTAGGTGTGGAAGTGCCGCGACGCGACGTCGTCATTTATCGGCAGGACGCGCCGCTCGGCGCTATTCGCCGCGCCATTACCGCCAGCCCGAGGCTATCCTGAATCTGGTACGCGGTTCCCCGCGTATAGGTCAGCGGAGGTCGCCCATGTCCCGATTCCTTGCCGTCGTCCTGTTTCTGCTTTCTTTTGGCGCGCATGCCGCGGCGACCGGCGGCGCGATCGCATGGGAACCGTGGTCGGACGACGTGTTCGCGCGCGCCAAGCGCGAGCATCGTTTCGTGCTGCTCGACCTCGAAGCGATCTGGTGCCACTGGTGCCACGTGATGAACACCACCACCTACCGCGATCCCAAAGTCATCGAGCTGATCAAGACGCGTTACATCCCGGTGCGAGTCGATCAAGATTCGCGCCCCGACATTTCCCGGCGTTACGAAAATTGGGGCTGGCCGGCGACCGTCGTGTTCAACGCCGACGGCGGGGAGATCGTCAAGCGCCGCGGCTATTTGAATCCGGAGGTGATGACGTCGATCCTCGAAGCGATCATTGTCGATCCGAGCCCGATCAACTACGGGGACAACGAGCCGATCACGCGCTTCGCCGCGAGCCCGTTGCTGAAACCGAAAGTGCGCGAGCAACTCGAGCGTAACTACTACGACGCGCACGATCCGCAGCTCGGCGGTTTCAAGCAGCCGAAGAAATTCATGGATTGGGACACTGTCGAGTACGCGTTGCTTCGCGCCAGTCAGGGTGACGCAAAATCGGAAACGATGGCGCGGCAAACCCTGGACGGCGCGCTGAACCTGATTGACCCGGTCTGGGGTGGCGCCTATCAGTACTCCACCGATTTCGATTGGAACCACCCGCACTACGAGAAGATCATGTCGGTACAGGCCGAATACCTGCGGTTATACGCGCTCGCGTACATCCAATTCGGCGAGGCGAGCTATCTGGCGGCGGCGCAGGGCATTCATTGGTTTCTCAAGAATTTCCTCACCGGCCCGGAAGGCGCGTTCTATACCAGTCAAGACGCCGACCTGATCAAGGGCCAGCACAGCGAGGAATATTTCGCGTTGAACGACGCCGGGCGCCGCAAGCTTGGCATCCCCGCCGTTGACAAGAATATCTACGCGCGCGAGAACGGCTGGATGATCGATGCGCTCGCGATTCTCTACACGGCGACCGGCGATCGCCAGTATCTGGACGATGCGCTCGCCGCGACGCGCTGGATCGTCGCGAATCGCTCGACACCGAACGGCGGATTCGCGCACGGCGCGAAAGACCCCGCGGGCCCGTATCTCGAAGACACGCTCGCGATGGGCCGCGCGTTCCTCGCGCTGTATGCGGCGACGGCGGATCGTCAGTGGTTAGAGCGCGCCGAGCGCAGCGCCGGATTCATCGAGCAGCGCTTCCGCAACACGCGCCAGCCGGGCTATGTGACCGCGGTGGAGCGCAAGGGCTCGGTGTTGAAATCGAAGACGATCGTCGATGAGAATTTCATGATGGCGCGATTCGACAATTCGCTGAATCGCTATACCGGCAAGGCGCGCTATCGCAAGAGCGCCGAGCATGCGATGCGCTTTCTCGCGACCGAGCAGATTGCGCTAGCACGCATGAGCGACCCGGGCATTCTGCTCGCGAGCTTCGAGCTGGCGAACGAGCCGTTGCACATCACCGTGGTCGGCCGCAAGGATGACGCGTTGGCCGAAGCGTTGTATCGGGCGGCGGCCAAGGTCCCCGCGGTCTACCGCCGCCTGGAATGGTGGGACAAGCGCGAAG
>JBGPCS010000263.1:0-4665 GCA_041481875.1 Sulfurifustaceae bacterium | reverse complement strand
CGTTCCAAAGCCCCGCCATTGTTGCGGGCAGCGATACGTCCCGACGGCGCGGTTTGTCTCGATCTGGCGCTCGATCTATTGGTATTGCCGTTGTCCTATGTGGCGATAAATGTCGTGGTGCTGATCGTCCTAGCGGGTGCCGCGCTTCTGTGGGAACCTTCGATGAACATAGGGTTCTGGCTTGGGCTGGTCAGCGGCACTAGTCTGTCGCTTTATGTGTTACGCGGTTGGCAACTTAGCGGCGTCGGCGTCCGTGGTCTCATGGATTTGCTGCGTGCGCCGCTTTTCGTAGTCTGGAAAGTGTTGCTGATGCTGCGCGCGCACGAATCGGCGGAGTGGGTGCGCACCAAGCGGGAACAATCTTGAGCGATCGCAGTCGCCGGCACCTTGCCTTCGCACGCCTGCTCAGCAGCGCAGTAGTGAGTCAGGCGTTACTTTCCGCCGCCAGTTTTGTCGTCGGCCTGATTCTGATTCGAAGCACCACCGACGTTCAATACGGTTATTACATTCTGGCGTCGAACGCGATTCTCCTGTTGGTTTCCCTGCAGACGGGGTTCTTCAATCCTCCGCTGGCGATCCGTATGAACCGGCTCGATCGCTTGGGACGCGGCGAGCTTGTCGGCGGTCTGTATCGCACGCAATATCGGATTCTGCCCGTCGCCGGCGGGATTGCCATCGCCATTGCGCTCGCCCTGTGGTACGCGCAACTACTGGACGCCCATACCGGTCCGCTGGTGCTCGTCACCGCGGTCGCGGCGCTCGCGATCCTGCACCGCGAATACTTTCGCATGGTGTTGCTCGTGCATCGCCGCCCGTATGATGTTCTACGCACCGATATTTTCTACGTCGTGCTGATGGTGGCCGGCGCTTTCGCCGCGGCACTGACGCCGGCGCCGGCGGTCGCCACCCTATTTACGCTGGGCCTCGCCGCCGTCGCGAGTGGTACTTTGTTGTCGCGGACGTTGCACCGCCACGAATCCTGGAACACCGCAGGGTCGCGGGGCGTCCTGCGCGAGATTGCGCCGCTCGCTATCTGGTCCACCGCCGGCGCGGCCATCCACTGGACCTTCAGCCAGGGATATATCTATCTCGTTGCCGGCACGCTCGACGTCGCCGCCGTCGCCGCGATCGCGGCAACGCGGCTGCTACTGATGCCGGTGAATTTACTTTCGACAGGCGTCGGCTCGCTCATGTTGCCGCTGGCATCGGGCTGGCTGGATCGACACGGCGCCCTACGGTTGTGGCATCGCCTATGCCTATTAGCCCTGGGCTTAGCCGCGGCGACGCTGTGTTACTTCGCCCTCCTGTGGTTGTCGCGCGATTGGATTTTTTCGGTCGTCCTCAAGAAGCAGTTCGCTCAGCGCGATACATTGCTAATGCTATGGGGAGCGATTTTTCTCGTCATGGCGGTCCGCAACCAACTGACCTATCTGCTGGCCGCACAGGGACGTTTCCGTGCGCTAACCCTACTGACGCTCGCCATTGCCGTCATTTCGCTCGCCGCCAGCTATGGGGGAATGCTGCGGTTCGGCGTGGCCGGTGCGCTAGTCGGCATACTGATCGGAGAATTGATCAACACAATAGGCATCGCGATCCTCTCATTCCGCAAAATACCGCGTCTCGTCGTCCCGGCTTGAATGCAAAGGTGATCGGCGAGTGAAGCTATCCGGTGACCGCTGCGTCTCGAATGGCATCACCGCGGCCAACTCCGCCGTGGATAGGAACTCGCCTTTCCCCTTCCGGACTTCGGCAATCAGCGCGGCAATCCGCTTTCGTTCCTCTGGGTTTGTTTGGAGTTTCGGGGTGTTGGCGACTTCCGTCCGCTCGACGTCGCGCTCGCTGACATCTCGGCGCAAGGGATTGAAGAACACCGGCGTCTCCTTCGAGGTAGCCGAAAACACCCAGCGCTTCCCATCTCCGAACACCCGGCGCCAGAATAACGGCCTGCCGACGCGGTATATCTGTGCGATTCGAGTTTCCGTCATCTGCGCCTGCCAGCGAGTCTTATAGTAGCCAAAGCCCGAGAGCAAATTGAAGAAGGCGTAGCCGCCGTCGATGGCCTGACGCACGCTCATCAGCAGCATGGGCGAGCCCGGCGCCAGCCGACTCATGCGTTCGTCGTAGATGATGTGCAGCGCATAGAGCCCTTGCATGAACGCACCCGTGATAAGCCCGGCAATCGGTACCCCGTCGAGCAAGAGTATTTGAATCGATACGCGCATGGGCTGACGCGCGTCGAGCAGACCCTTGAAGCACTCGACCCACTGAGGATGTCGGCCGATGGCCGCACCGGCGCGTGCCTTCCAACTGCGCGCCTCGATGCTGTGATACAGCTCGAAGAGTGCCGACGTCGTGGCCGGGTCCGAAGACGCGAGATATTCCACCTCGCCCGCCGCCAACAGGCTGCGCATCTGGCGGCTGATGTTGGAGCGAAACTTCTTCGAGAACGATTTGAAGTACGCGTCGAGTGTGCTCCACCGTATGTGAATGGTGCCGTTATCCATACTCGGCCACTGGCGTACCCAGTACCCCTTGAGCTTGACCGCGGCCGGCGGTGGGAACAGCGGCGACGTCGCATCTTGCTGGCGAAACTCGAGAAAACTCCATTCGCGTTTGCGTTCAAGTAGGTAGGCGTAGAACGCCTCGCTCACGGCAGGCGCATGCTCCGGCCTGGCCACCAACTGCGGCCGGTCGGCGTCGTGCGTCACCAGAAAGTCGACCTTGGACGCGCGCACGCCGAAAACTTTATGCGTCATCTGTTTGAGCGCCATGTACCCGACCAGGCGGCCGGTGTTGAAAGCGGCGAGAAACCACAGGCGCAGCCCGCGGCTCTCCGGAAAGAATTCCTCGCAGCGGAGAAAATTCTCGAAAAACTCGAAAGTCGAAAACGGATCCGGTCGCGCGCCGGCACGGTTCAGCGCGTTGACCTCGTCGCGAAGAAACGCGACCTCCTCCAAGGAGCCGAAGCAGCACACCTCCATCAATCGCCCGCCTGCGCCGAATCCCTCATTGTCTCGAGCGCGACCACGCCTCCCGAGGCATCGGGATCGACCCGCATGGAAGGGACGTGATGCTTAATCTGTATCGGGTCCAGCCCGGCTTTGCCCAGCAACCGGTGAATCAGCGTTTTCATCGCCGCCGCCGGCCCGTTCTCGCGCGCCGACAAATTCCGCCGACCGAGCCGGGTACGGAAGAAGCGGTTGGCGGTGTAAACGCGGCCACGCCGGCGGCTCTGCCGGGTGAAGTGCTCGGTCGAGAGCGAGACATTGACGCTGTCCAGATTGGTCACCCGGTGCGGAGCATTCTGCGGCCACGTCGCCCACTCCCCGGGCTCAAGATCATAGATCACGGCCGCCTGATCGTAGGCTTCCTCGTAGGGCAAGTATTCGTGGCGAACACCGGCGTAGATGTCTTCCAAGAGCTCGCGCTGCATGTAGCGCTCATCGAGTGCCGGATAAATCCAAATTCGCTTCCGCCCGCGGATATGCCAGAGCGCCGACGCCGGACCATCGGCGTGGTAATAAACGAGTGCGTGCGGCGAGGAAATGAGCAGCGTCCCGCGAGTCGCGAACGGAGAGAAACCGCGCACTTGCGCCGCGAGCTGCGCATAGAGCTGATCGATGAGCTCGCGATAGCGCGCGTCGGCGCGATCGACCTGCGTGACGTTGAGCCACAAGCGACCGTTTTTGACCGCCCGCAGAAGCTCGGCGCCGCTCACCCCGTCGTGCAGTGCGAGTCGATTCTCGATGCGGGTGGGGTCGGTCCCCATCGTTAGCGCGTAGAGATGTTGCCGCGGAAAGCGATCCAGCAGATCGATCAACGCCGCGTCAGTGAACAGTTCCGATTGATGCAGATTGTGCTTTGCCGTTAGCGGTCGCTGGCCGAACGCCGCTCTGTTCATGGCAGAGAGCTCGACCGTCAGTGTCCACGGTGACGGCGTCAACGGTAGGCGCTCTTTGCCGGAAATGGTCCGGTCGGCTAACAACTCTGCAGAACGAATCGCCATAAGGCTCGTGGATTGAAGACGCTTGCGTCAGTGTCGGAAGAAACCATGAGAGCACGCCTACATATAGGTATGGGGAATCCGCCAAATTGCCGCGCGAACCTTTCAGCTACGGCGCGCGGATGCGCAGATGGGTCTTGTGTCGAAACGCAATGGTGAACCCGCGGAACCGAGCGGGTCTGTTCGATAGCGTACTAAGTGGACTTTCCTTCTACTGGGACAACACCATCCGGCACGGCGGATACTATTTATGCGCCGCTTTCCTGCAACGCTAACTCGGCACGCTTGCGCTTGGTGATGTTTAAACCGGTGCCGTGAAATCCGATGAAAACGCCGGCTTCGTCGTATAGCGGCTCGCCGCTGATGCAGTAGTAGCCCAGTTGCCCATCCGGAAGGACAGTGGCACATTCAAAATCGCAGAACGACCACTGCGCGGCGAGCTCCGATTTGTGCTTGATCCAGTCGTCGTCGCTCAGAACGATGGTCGGCAATTCCCAAAACGTCTTGCCAAGAATATCGCCGGTACCGGCGATGCCGGTGCCGCCAATTTTGGTAAACCGGAATTGGCTGTCCTGTTCCCAATACCAATCGGCGGAAAGCTCGGTCAGTCGACGAAAGCGCATTTCACTCCGACGCAGCGTCTCTTCGGCTTGCCGCCGTTG
>JBGPCS010000262.1:0-4689 GCA_041481875.1 Sulfurifustaceae bacterium | reverse complement strand
AAGAAATCGCGCTGTTTCCCTCACCCCAACCCGTCTCCTCGGAGGGAGAGGGTAATGGACCAGAGATTCCCTAGGTAAGATCTGAATAAGTCCCCAAAACTATTTCTCACCGCAAAGGCGCAGAGGACGCAAAGGGTTTTCTCGATAAAAATCTCATGTTTTTCTTCGCGTCCTTTGCGCCTTTGCGGTGAATGTTCACTTAATCAGAGGTTCCCTAGAGCGGATTTCGTCGGAAGATGTTTGGAGGGAGATTCCTTCCTAACCGAGAAAAACGATAGGAACGAAGTAAGCGTCGTTAGTACAAGCTACTCGCAAAAATCGAGAACGATCTTCCCGAAGTGCTCCCCCCGTTGCATCGTCTGCAACGCCGCGCGTGCTTCGGTCCACGGAAAGACTTTGTCGACGACGGGTTGAAGGTGGTGCAGCGTCATCGCGCGCGCCATGGCCTCGAACATCTCGCGCGATCCGACCGATATGCCGTGAATGCGCGCGCCGGTGGTGATGACGGCGGGAATCAACAGCGATTCCTTGGAGCCGGAAAGAATGCCGATGATGGCGATGTGACCACCGAGCACGATCGATTTGAGACTCTCCGTGAGCGTGTTCTGTCCGCCCACTTCCATGACGAAGTCGACACCGCGCTGCGCGGTCAAGCGGCGCACCTCTTTGTGCCACTGCGGGTGCGTACGGTAGTTGATCGTGTGGGTTGCGCCGAGTGAGCGGGCGCGCGCGAGTTTCTCGTCGGAAGATGAAGTGATGATTGTTTGCAGACCGGCGGCGCGCGCAAACTGGAGACCGAAGATCGAAACGCCGCCGGTGCCCTGCAGCAGCACGGTCTGGCCCGGCACCAGTTGCGCGTCGTGAAACAGCGCGCGCCACGCGGTCAGCGCCGCGCAAGGTAGCGTCGCGACTTGCCGGTCGGTCAAAAAGTCGGGCACCTTCGACACGCCGTGCTCGGAGTAAACCGCGAGCTCGCGGCCGACGCCCGGGATCGGATGGCCCAGCGCCGAAATTAATTTTTCCGGCGTTGGCGGACCCGCAAACCAATTCTGAAAGAACAGCGTCGCGACGCGATCGCCGGGCTGTACCCGCGTTACGTCGGACCCAACCCGCTCCACGACCCCGCATCCATCCGAGAACGGCGTGAGCGGAAACGTAAAGTCGCTGCGCGCATAACGGCCTTCCACCATCAATAGGTCGCGATAGTTGAGCGCCACGGCGCGCATGCGGATCAAAACTTCGCCCGCGCCGGGCACCGGATCGTGGCGATCCACGATCTGGAGACGGTCCAGTCCGCCGGGCGCGGTAACGTCGAGCGCTTTCATCGTTCGCCGAGGGTGTCTATTCGATCGCCGACGGCTGGACCGCGCGGGCCTTTGCGATCTTCGCGGCTAGTCGCTCCTTCATTTTCGCAACGTCGACGACGAACCGACTGTGCGTGCAGCGGCCCACTTCATCGAAGGCGTCACGCACGGCTGCCTCCAAGGTTACCGCGCGCCGGTCGATTGTAGTTACGGTGGCGGTGATCTCGACCGACATGCCCTCGGGCGTGGCGGCGAGATGTTGGACGTCGACGCGTGTGCCGACCGAATCCTCGCCGGCGTCGAGGTGCTCCAAGAGGAAATCACGACACACCATCTCGATATCGTTGACCATCGCGGGCGTCGCGTAGACGCCCAAGGTCTCGCCCATGTGACGCGTTACACGCGTACGATCGACGGTAATGCGTTTCGTCTGCTGTAGGCCGGGTTTAAGCGTGTTCTTCATTTCGGTCACCATTGATATGTTCCGTTCTCGACGACGTTGCGTATCTAGATCGACGATCGCAGTGTATCTTTTGAGCCACCTGCGAGCATCTCTGGTTGTTGCGATATAGACATCGAGCCGGGTTCGCGGGCGCAGGAAGAGACTTCGTCGATCGGGTTAGTCCCGTGATTGACGGGAGCGGCCTCAAGGTCGAAAGTGAGGCACCGCTACCGGGACGATCCGTTCCCCCGTAGCCGTTTTGTTTTTGTGCATTCCGGTCGCGCTGGAGGAAACCATGAACAGGAAATTTGTCGTCTCCGTCGTCGTAATATTCGTTTTGACCGTGATATTCGGCTTCATCGTCCACGGCGTGTTGCTGCGCGAGGACTACGCGCAATTGGCGAACCTGGTTCGTCCGCAGCAAGAGATGCGAGGCTACTACGGCTATCTGCTATTCGGGCAGGCACTTTTTTCGATTGGATTCGTTTGGGTCTATCTGAAGGGAAGGGAAAATAAACCGTTTCTCGCGCAAGGCATTCGCTACGGCATCATCATCGCGATCCTCACGACGATTTCGGCTTATTTGGTCTACTACGCAGTGTATCCAGTTCCCGGCGGGCTGGTGGTCAAGCAAATCGTGTTCGATACCGTCAGCGTGATCCTATTCGGCATCGCGGTCGCGTGGCTGAACAAATAGCCCAACGGGAAACGCCGGTTCCGCCGATTCCCTCTTCGGAACTCTGTTTCACGCCGCTCGCGGCCGCTCGGGAATCCGCTCTGCGGATCGGCGGCGGCGCGATTTGTGCTGCCGCTGAAAATTGACTGCCCACGATCTAATCGCCCCTCTATCTCTCAAGGGGCGTCGCGCAGTCCGAAGGATATCGGTGCTAACAAGCCCCCTTGTTTGGCGGTTCCCGGCGAGAAAGGTTCTGTTGCCATGCATTCCATCAGCGCAGATCTCACCTTTGTCCGCCGTGGCGGGCAAAGGACGCCGAGCAACCGCGACACCGGCGCACGAGAACTTTGGTTCTCGGCGAGCCTGGCGCTCGATCATCCCAACCCGGATTTTCGGAGCCAGCCGCTTGGTCCTTCGTCAAGAAAAGACCGCGCCGTCGTCACGCATATAGACGCGGGTCCATGGCGAATTATTCCCGCCTGACGGAACGCGGCAGTCGCGGACGTCCTCGATCGCTATGAGACCTTGTGGGCAAGGCGTAAAGTGGCGGCGCCACGTCAACGAAGAAGAGGATTGACGCATGCCCCGCATTCCCTATTTCGATCTCAACAAGGCGCCGCCGGCGATCGCCGAGCTGCTATCGTCCCGGCCGCCGCTCAACATCTATCGAATGCTGCCGCACGCGGTCGCGGCGGCGCCGGGCTTCCTCAAACTCGGTGGCGCGCTGTTGCGCGAGAGCGAGCTCGATGCCAAGTTGCGCGAGTTAGCCATTTTGCGGGTAGGTGTGCTGAGCGGCGCGACTTACGAAGTACATCAGCACAAGCGCGTCGCCCGTTCCGTCGGCCTGTCGGACGGCAAGATCGAGGCGGTCGCGAGCGGACCCGAGGCGGCCGCGTTCACGGAGCTTGAAACGCTGGTGCTGCGCTTCACCGATGAAGTCGTGCGCAAGGTCAAGGCGCCGGAGTCGATGTTTCGCGATCTGCTGGCGCAGCTCAATCACCGGCAGATGGCGGAGCTAGTGTTGACGATCGGTTTTTATATGATGGTGTGTCGCTTCCTCGAGAACTTCGAGGTCGAGATCGAATCGCCGGGCACGATCCAGTAATTCGCGTTGCCATCGCCATGAACGCCGTTCGGTCCAGGGAGTTCTGATTGTCAACCGCAGAGGACGCGGAGGACGCAGAGGAAATAGAAGAAAATCAGTAATGCCCTCTGCGTCCTCTGCGGTGAAAATTAATATTTCAGACTTTGCCTAGGCGCCTGGTCACGAGACGGCCGACACCCAGCGCTAAGTCGCACGACAGGACTGAACCGAATGAACCTCGCGCCGAAAGAACTCGATCCCAGTTCCCAGATGTATCCGGAAACGCTCGGGCAGGCGCCGGGGCGTGCGCGGCTGAAAGGGCGGCGCGTCATCGTCGTCGGCGCAGGCCAGCGCCAGATCGTCGATGACGATCCGCCGATCGGCAACGGCCGCGCGATCTCCGTGCTGTTCGCGCGCGAGGGCGCGGCGGTGGCGTGCGTCGATATTTCGCGCGAGGCGGTCGAAGCGACACGCGCGCAGATCGCCGCCGAAGGCGGGCGCGCGTTTGCCGAGGTGGCCGACGTCGGTGACGCCGGCGCGATCGATTCGCTCATCGAGCGCTGCGCCGCGCAACTCGGCGGTCTCGACGGTTTGGTCTGCAGCGTCGGCATTTCGCACGGACTCCCGTTCGATAAGCTGACCGCCGAGAAATGGGATCGCGAATACGCCGTCAACGTGCGCAGTCACATGCTGCTCGCCCAGAAAGCGTTGACGTTGATGGAACCGGGCGGCGCGATCGTGCTCATGTCATCGATCGCGAGCCAGCGCGCGAACAGCCGTAACCCCGCTTACGAGACCTCGAAGGCGGCGCAGCTCGCACTCGCGCGCGCCATCGCCCGGGCCGGCGAGCCGCGCGGCATTCGTTGCAACGCCGTCGCGCCCGGCCTGATCGACACACCGATAGGTCGCGACGCGACGCGCCGCCGGCCAAACCGCGCGGCGGCCGTTCCGTTCGGGCGGCAAGGCACCGGCTGGGAAGTCGCGTACGCCACGCTCTTTCTGATATCTCATGAGTCGTCGTACGTGAACGGCCACTGCCTTAACGTCGACGGTGGCTTGATCAGCGGCATCGCGCGCTGAGCCACGCGCCAGCCTCGCGCTGGCTGGCGTAGTCGTTAGGGAAGCTCTGAATAAGTCCCCAAAGCTATTTCTCACCGCAAAGGCGCAGAGGACGCAAAGGGTT